>NZ_JBHWJY010000051.1:0-62186 GCF_042731135.1 Streptomyces sp. NPDC059874 | reverse complement strand
GCCCTCGTACTGGACGTACTTGGGCTTTCGCCCGGTGCGGCGAGAGTGCGTGCCAGACGTCGCGGGGCAGGCGGGAATTTGACGACAGGCCCTAGTGCCGTGACCGGTCAGGCTTGCGGCGACCTGGCGTCGTAGCGGGCGAAGCCGCGCCACCGCAGTGCGAGCAGCCCCAGCACCAGTACGCACGCGAGTCCGCCGCCCGTGACCGCCACGGCCGGGGAGGTCAGGTCGGCGACGGTCCCGGCGAGGAAGTCACCGAGCCGGGGCCCACCCGCGACGACCACGATGAAGACGCCCTGCAGGCGGCCGCGCATCTCGTCCGGCGTGGCGGCCTGCATCATCGTGCTGCGGAACACCATCGAAACGGTGTCGGCGCAGCCGGCCAGGGCCAGGAAGAGCAGCCCGAGCCACAGGTTCCGGGTGAGTCCGAAGACGGCGATGGCCAGCCCCCAGGCGGCGACGGAGAGCAGGATCGCCAGCCCGTGCCGGCGTATTCGTCCCTGCCAACCGGAGAACAGCCCGCCCAGCAGCGCCCCGGCGGCCAGCGCGGACACCAGCAGGCCGACGGTCTTGGCGTCCCCGCCGAACCAGAGCACGGCAATGGCGGGGAACACCGCCTTCGGCTGGGCCAGCACCATGGCGGCCATGTCGGAGAAGAAGGTCATCCGGATGTTGGGCCGGGTCCCGAGGAAGCGCAGGCCGTCGATGACGGAGGCCCTCCCCCGCGTGCCCTCGGCGCGGTCCGGCTTCATCGACGGCAGGCGCCACATCGCGTACAGCGCGGCGGTGAAGGTGACCGCATCGATCAGGTACGCCGCCTGGTACCCCCACCAGCCGACGATCAGCCCGCCCAGCATCGGGCCGACCATCGCCCCGGAGGTCATGGTCACGGAGTTCAACGCGTTGGCGGCGGGCAACTGATCGATCGGCAGCAGCCGCGGGATCATGGCGGACCGGGCCGGGCCGCTGAGCGCCCCGCACATCGCCTGGAGCGCGACGACGGCGTACAGGAACCAGACCCGGTGGTAGTCGAGCAGCGCTGCCGCGGCGAGCGCGACCGACAGCCCGGCGGAGCCGAGGGAGCTGTAGAGGCCGAGCTTGCGCCGGTCGACGGTGTCGGCGATGGCCCCGCCATAGAGCCCGAAGACGACGAGCGGGACGAGGGAGAAGAGTCCGACGAGCCCGACGGAGAAGCTGGACCCGGTGATGTCGTAGACCTGGAGCGAGATCGCGAGGGTGGTCATCGCCTGGCCGACCCAGGAAATCGTGCCGCCGATCCACAGCCGCCGGTAGTCCGCGGAAGTGCGCAGTGGGGTCAGGTCGGCGAATATTCGCCGCCGGGGGTGGGTGGGCGCTGTCGTATGGGGCACAGCGGATGATAACCACCGGCCGGCCGGCGCCCCCTTTCCCTTTTTCGGCATCCACCCACCGACAACAGTCGCCCCACCCGGCTCCGGGGCCCCGTCGCGGATGGTTCCTTGCCGGTAACCCGCCACTATCACCGGACATTTGACCGAATCGCCGTGCGCTACTCACCTCGCGTTCAGCTCATGATGAAAAGACTCGTATGTCCAGGGAGGCGTAGTGATCGAACCTGGCAACAGCACCACGAGCACGGGCACCGCCCAGAACACGGTGCGCACCACCGTCCCCCTCACCGTCGGAGTCGAAGAGGAGTTCCTGCTCGTCGACGCCCGTACCTTCCGGGTGGTCCCGGCCGCACCGCTCGTCCTCGCGACGGCCGGCGGACTGCCCGGCGAGCTGCACGCCGAGGGCACCCGCTACCAGGTGGAGATCTCCACCCCGATCGCCCATTCGGCGGATTCGCTGCGCGCGGAACTCGCCGCGCTGCGGCGCACCCTCGGCCGTGCGGCCCGCGCCCACGGCTGCCGACTGCTGGCCGCGCCCTCGCCGGTCGTGGCCGTGGAGGGGCCACTGCACCTGACCGACGACGAGCCGCGCCAGCGCGAGCAGCACCGCCGCTTCGGCGCGCTCACCGACACCCTGGTCAGCTGCGGCCGCCACATCCACATCGGCACCCTCGACGTGGACACGGCCGTCGCGGTGTCCAACCGGGTCAGACCCTGGCTGCCGACGCTGATCGCGCTGGCCGCCAACTCGCCGTTCTGGGGCGGCCGTGACACGGGTCACGCCAGCTGGCGGGCGATGGCCTGGTCGGGCTGGCCCTCGGCGGGCCTGCCCCCGCACTTCACGTCCACGGCCCACTTCCGGCGCTCGGTGCAGACCCTGCTCGGCTCCGGGGCGGCCCTGGACACCAAGATGGTCTATTGGGACCTCCGCCCCTCGGGGAACTGGCCGACGCTCGAGTTCCGGGCGCCCGACATGTCTCCGGACATCGACGGAGCCGTCCTGCAGGCCGTGCTCGCCCGCGCTCTGGTGGCGACGGCCCTGCGGGAGGTCGCGGAGGAGCGCCCCGATCCACCCGTACGGGACGACGTACTGCGCCTGGCGCGCTGGCGGGCGGCCCACGACGGCCTGGAAGGCTTCGGCCTGGACCCGTACACGGGCACGGAACTCCCCGCGGCCGATCTGGCGGAGGCCCTGCTCGACCTGGTCGCCCCGGAACTGGCCGCCGCCGGCGACCTCGACCACGCGGCCAAGACCCTGGCGGCCCTCCTCCGCGACGGCTCGGGCGCCCACCGGCAACGCACGGCATTCGCCCGCCGCCAGGATCTGGCGGACGTCCTGCGCCATCTCACGGACGAAACGGAGAACTTCTGACGAGCCCGCCCGGGCTCCGTCCCCGCCCGGCCCCCTCCGCCCCCGTCCATCCCCGTCCACCCCCGGCCACCCCGTCAACCCTCAGAACGCGCCAAAGCCGCAGGTGCACGTTTCTGCACCTGCGGCTCGCAGTGGGGCGCCCGGTCGCCTCAGAGCCACTCGCTCACCTGATCGAGCGATCGCCCGCATGTCCAACTGGCCGAACACCTGGTGTGCCTGGGACGGGGTTTCGACGGCCACTGCTGTGATGACCGTGAGCGTGGGCCTGACCTGGTCGACGGTTTCACGGAAGGAGTCATGGTGGGCGCGAAGCGGAATCCCCCGGTTGGCGGCGGAGCGGACGCCACCGGATTTGCGAGGCGGATCCTGATGGTCCTCGCCGCCTTTGCCGTACCCACGGCGTTGCTCGTGCCGTCGGCGCAGGCGCAGTCGACGGAGCTGTTTTTCAGTGAGTACGTGGAAGGGTCGAGCAACAACAAGGCGCTGGAGATCTTCAACAACACCGGCAGCGCGGTCAACTTGTCCGGCTACAACGTCCAGATCTTCTTCAACGGCGCCACAATGGCGGGCACGACGATCAACCTCACCGGCACCCTGGCCGCAGGCGACGTCTTCGTCCTGGCGGACGACAACGCGGCTGCGGCCGTACTCGACGCGGCCGACCAGACCAGCACGCTCTCGTTCTTCAACGGCAACGACGCCGTCGTGCTCCGCAATGGCACCACGGTCATCGACTCGATCGGACAGGTCGGCTTCGATCCCGTTACCGAGTGGGGCACCGGCCTCACCAGCACCGCGGACAACACCCTGCGGCGCAAGACCGGGGTCCAGGCCGGCGACACGAACCCGTCGGACACCTTCGACCCGGCAGTCGAATGGGACGGCTTCCCCATCGACACCTTCTCCGACCTGGGCATTCCTCCGGCGGTCCCGGCGGGGCCGCAGGTGACCGTCACCCCGGGCGGCGACTGCAACGGCAACAGCCCCTCCGTGACGTTCAACATCGAGTTGTCCGACCCGGACACCGCCGCGGCCGACCTGACGCTCAGCGCGTCCTCGTCGAATCCCGCCCTGCTGCCGGTCGGCAACGTGCTCTTCGAGGGAACGGGCGCGAACAGGACCGTCACCGCCACCACCGTCGGGAACCGTACGGGCACAGCCGTCCTGACCCTCACCGTCAGCGACGGCCAGGACACCGGTACCGCCACGGTCACGGTGCGGGCAGGCGGCAGCGGCGGGGACACCCTGACCGGCACCGCGGGCCCGGATCTGCTCCTCGGCCGGGCCGGCACCGACAACCTGACCGGCGGCGACGGCAACGACCTTCTCTGCGGCGGGACCGGCGACGACACCCTCGACGGCGGCGCCGGCGACGACACCATGATCGGCGGACCCGGCAACGATCGGTTCACCGGCGGCCCCGGCGCTGACAGCTCCAGCGGTGGGCCCGGCCGCGACACCGTCACCGACTTCACGCCCGGCGACGGCGACACCCAGGACTCAATCGGCTAGATCCCACTTCGGCCGTCGGGAGCGGCGCAGCGGGGCCATCAACGCGCTGCATCCTCTCGGCCTCGTGACCAGAACGGAGCGGGATCGCGAACACGCAGCTCCAAACGTTTCTGCATGTTCACGACGTGGTGGGGCGGGTGAGACTCGAACCCACGGCCGACGGATTATGAGTCCGCTCGGGATCTTGACGGCCTTTGCGTTCTGACGCGGATCTGTGGCGTTTTCCCAGGTCAGAGGCGGAGCCATGTGCCACCCCTTTCCCTCCTTGTCGGCCTACGCCCGTCCTTGCGTCCCCTGAGCGTCCCCTGGCGGTCCCTGCGGAGCTGCCCCTGAACGCCCACAGGCGAGTCCGGCGCAAGCTGAGGCCGCATCCGGACTCTCGCGCAGCGGATTCCCCTTCCAAAGCAAAGAGGCCCCGCCCCCGTAGGTAGGGGCGGAGCCTCGGAGCCCTGGACGGGCCGACACACCTGCAGCCACTCCGGCCCCGCCGACACCACGACGCCCGGGTGACCGGGAGCGCGTGGCGCCCCGCGCGCGGCCCGGGATCCGGTTTCAGGGCACTCGATTCGGGCCACGTTGGAGTCATGACAAGGGCATATAGCGCCTGGGCGTCGGACTGGCGGCGGCTCCGATGCCTCGGAGGATTGACGAGCCGGTGAAGCGGGCGGTTCATGCGTGGATCGAGCTGGGCGGGACACGTTCCGGGAGTTGGTTGACGGCTTATCCCACTGACGCTGGGCAGGCAGTGGCCGATGAGTTGCCGGCTCCGGCTGATGAGCAGTTGTACGTGCTCGGTGTGGCGCACCGCGCTTGTCTCGATGCGGGCCGCGGTCCTCCGGCGGGAGGCGGGGCCGTGTTGGATGAGCCCCTCCAAGAGCTCTTCGTGGATACGCCTCCGGGCGGTCACACGCACCCGAACCGGCTGCCTACGCCCTGCGGTCGCTTTCCGTTCTGCCAGGATCTTCACCCGGATCCCACGAAGGAGGACATCTATCCGATCTGGTTGGTTAAGGAACTGCATCGCCTCGGGGCGAGGATCAACTCGTCAGATCCTCTCCGCCGCAAGGTTGTTTGGCCGACGACTCCGGTGTGCAGACGTTGCAACAACACGTGGATGTCCGCTCTGGAGAACGATGTCTCAGGGATCTTGCGGCCGATGTTCCTCCACACCCGGATGGTCAGCGAGGTCGACCAGAGGCGCTTGGCGCTACGGGCGGTGATGAAGGCCATCTTGCACGATGTCCGTCGTCCCCCATGGGTTCGGTCAGAGTCTCAATATCTTTCGGCAGCCTCACCCTGATGTCCACGTCTGGATCGCCGCCTATCACGATCCAGACCCCCTTCCGCTGATACTTCGACCCATCTACGCGGAGTCGACAGAGGAAGCCGAAAAGCTCAGCGGTTGGTGCGTGACGTTTGCAGTTGTCAGGGTTGCCTTCCAGGTCTTCATCGCTCTCGTCGAGGGGGAGCTCGCTCCTCTGCCTGACTTCCGTGGCTCGGTCGTTCAGGTGTGGCCGCCAACAGGTTCGGATCTCGACTGGCCTCCGCCGTACAGGTTCGGCAGCGAGTCCCTTCGGGCTCTGGCAGCCCGCGTGAACGACAACAGAGAGGTGGTCGAGATGGAGGTCACGCTCGTCGAGGCCGTACGAGAGCCAGCCCCTGCCACGGATGTCGACGTGACCTAGGGAGGCTGCCCTCTGAGGCGTTCGACCCTGCAACCGCAGAGGACGGTGCACGTGATCATCAGACGCGCACGAGCGAGAGGATCGTTGCCACGCTGGACAGGGCCGCCAGAAGAAGGAAGGGGTGGGGATTGGCCGACGATGGTGCGCGTGAGGGCGGTGCCGGCCCAGGGGCCCAGGGCTGCGGCAATGCGGGGGGACGCCAAGCAGGGGTGGCGAGGCAGCCGTAGTGGGTGTGCCGAGCAGTCGGTGACCGCAGCGGCGGGCCGGTCTACTGCGGTGATTCCCGGCCCGGGCGGTTTCAGGCGCTAGGGGCGGGGCGGAAGCCCGTGCCCAGATGCCGGGGCTGGGGGATAGTAAATAATGACCTCCAGGGTGGCGCCATCACACCCCCGAAACCATCGGCATTACACCCAGTCGGCGTGAAAAATTCCATCGACCGCATTTCCCAGGAACCGGTATAGCTGATGTCAAGCGGGTCGAATATCGATCAATTCACCTCCAACGCAGGCGGCGAGCCATTCCAGAGCTTCTCGCGGAAATTGCTCATCATCGCACTCCAAAAGGATGGAACACGAGAGCGGATCGGCAGATTTGACGACATCCACTACTCGCCAATACTCGTTTTTCGGCGAGAACCAGTAGAGCCACTGCCCAAGCTCCCAACCTCGCTCCTCCTCAAGCCTCGCCTTCTCGCCCGATGAAGCAGCTCGCCAACGATGAAGCCAGGCAACCTTATCCGCTTCGGACATTTCCTTCGAGAATTTTTCCGCAAAATGCCTGGGGAGTCGGGAAGCTACTTCGGATTCTCGCTCCATCAGTTCCGGCCCGAAATCCTTGAGGATGTGTACTACGGCAACCAACTCATCGACCGCTGCCTCAGTTCCTCGAATTTCGATCTGTGTGAAAATTTCCATAGCTACCTTTCTCCCGAAGAGTGGGGGTGGGGAACACAAGTCCCACCCCCGACCCTGCGGTGATACTACTGTTCCCTACCGCTATCCCGAACCATGGCTTCGTACATAAGTTTCATGTGCTCAGGTCGGAGCATGTACTGATCGACTGCCTTCGTCGTGTCAACGACTAGCGGCGCAGACGGGTGATCCTTAGCCATCTTCTCCGGCACTGCATTTGCCCGCAGATATTCAAGGAAAGGCTTCTCGACATCGAAGGCCTTGATCACCGTGTCGTTGAATCCCTGAGCGTGACGCTTCTCCACGAAGTCTTCAGCCCTCGACTTCACGCCAAAGTTCAGGAAAATGGCCTTCTTGGTGTTTCTGAAAGTAACGAAACCGCCGGGGAGAATTCTCACCCTCTCATTTCCAGGGCCTTCCACACGATAAACTGTCACGACACCTTGTTTACCTATGTAGCGCGCCGAAATGGCGCCGCTCGCCATAGGGCCGACAGTCATCGCGGTTTTGTACCAAGAATTCCGGACCTTGCACACCCAGTCCGATTCTCCTGACACGCAAGGAAGATCCGGAATGTTTGATGATCCTACGGATTCTGGAGTGCTACATCCTCCTGCTGCCGCATAGACACACACACCATTGACGTGATGCCCGTCTACGTTTTTATACCCCTCCTTGCCCTCCTTGGTTGTTGGAGCAGGATCTGGACCCTTCTTCCAGACGGTCATCTCCACACTTGACTTCCGCCCGTATGTTACGACCGTCTGCAGCACCCCGGTTGACCCGTCGCTGAACTTAAACACAGTATGTCTGGTTTCGTTGTATGTCCAGCCAGACAAACCTCCGGTCCAGAATCCCTTGTTTTCCTCCAGGTATTTCCGTTCTGCCGCGCCCCCCTCGTCTGTAATAAGGGGCTTTAGGCCTGACGGGTCGGACATCGTAACGGGCGTGTTGTTTGCATAGGCGTAGCCATTCAGGGACTCGTGATCCTCAGCAGCCAGGACCGGGTCGACTGAAAGGAACCGGCCCACGGCCGAATCGTACTCACGGGCACCCACGTGCGTCAGGCCGGTGGAGACGTCAACCGGCTTGCCCAAGAATCCCTTGTCGTCGGGCCAAGCCGGCGGATTTGCGCCACGCCCTTCTCCAAAAGGCTTCGTATAACGACGCTTGATCGATTGCGTTGTCGCGTCGACCACCAGCCCAGCCGTATCATGCGGGTCGTCCACGATCCAGCTGAGGCCGGTATTAGTACGGACCGCTTTCCCATCCCCCGCGCCGTAGTAGCGAGTGGCTGAGAAGGTTTTTGTGCCCGGTGCGTAGTGGAGTTCCTGACCAGGGAGATAAAGTACGCTCTCGCTCGCGCCGGTTCGCAGCAGAATGTCACCGTTTGCGTCATACAGGTAAGTGGTTGTTGCTCCTCCCTCCGTCAAACTCGAGATGCGACCCTCCACGCTCCACTGCAGGTTCTGCAGTGCCCCGGACGACCCCTTTCGAGAAAGAGTGTTGCCGGTTTCATCGTACGTATACGAGTCAGTCTGATTTCCCGTGGTTCTGCTCTTCAGAGTGTGCGGCTGTCCGCCGCCATTTGCGTTTACGACGGGGTAATTGTAGAGAGTCTTGACATCTCCGGCGGTGGTGTGCACCGTCTGCGAGTCACGAAGACCACCGACCTTGTACGTCCAGCTGTTCCAGTACGGGGCCGGACCGCCGAGTGCGGTAATAGATCGAGCTGCCGCACAGTCGCCGGATGTCGGCGTCCACGCTTCCGTCAGACGCCGGTGCCCGTCATACGCGAAACATTGCTTGTCTCCATCAGCCTTGTTTGCGGAGGCGAGAACGTTTCCACTCGCGTCATGGGTGTAGTCGATGTCACTGGTGTAGCCGCTGTTCGTCTCGTCCAACGTGCGGCTATTGATCAGCCTCCGCGTACCGTCCTCGTATCGGTTCATCATTTGGAGGCGTTTTGCCGTGGCAGATGTGCCTAGGATCGTCTCTTCGACTTCTCCGAATGGGGAATAGCCGATGGAACGGACGTAATCAGCCATGCCTTCGACACCTGAGGGAAGGCCCAGTTCGTTATATGTGTAGGCAACCGTCTCCAACGGCAGCCCGCCGATCGCAGGGAAAATCGTGTTGGCCACCGTGCCATCGAGATTGTAGGTCGTGGGCGTGGTGTAGACCTGCGGTGCGCCCGCTAGGACCAGCGGATCCGACGCCGCCAGCACTGTCTTGACTCCTGCGACCCGGCCCATGGAGTCGTATCCGCTGACTACTTGGGAGTAGATCTTGCCCGCGGTTCCGCCGACATAGCGAATTGAAGCAGTCGGCTTGCCTTTGGACAGCGTGTCGTAGGTGAACTTGGTCAGCTGGTGAGCGCCGTCCTTCGTACCATCCCACGTGCCGGTCTTGCGGCCGAGCTCGTCCCACTCCTGGATAAGAGTCCGGGGCACGCCGCCCTGGGTTGTAGTTGTGGTGATCACTTGGTCGAGATCGTCGTAGGTGGTCGACAACGTCCCGGAATCGGGGTCGGTCTTCGTCAGTTGACGCCCCCGTACGTCATAGGTGTAGGACCACTTGGACCCGTCAGGACCGGTCATCTCCTTGACCTGACCCGCGGGCGTGTAGGCGTACTTCGTGCTCGTGTAGTCAGCGCCAGTAGGGACCGTTCCACTGTACTGACGGCGCTCGGTCACCCTTCCCTTGGCATCCGTGATCGTACGAACGCCGGAGCCTCCGGTCGCGGCAGTGGCAGCAACCTCGTTGCCCGTGTACTCCGTGCTTGTCTGCCATTTCGGCTGACCGTAGACACGAAATATCGAGGTCTTCGCTCGCCCGGCACCGTCGAAGATGCTCTCCGTGGATGCCGGGACTGAACCAGACGTCGTGCTCATCAGCGTGCCGCTGGGCATCACGTTGTCGTGCACCTGAGCATTGGCGATATAAGCCAGACCGCGATCGTCGTAGAGGTTCTCCGAGATCACGCGGCCACCGCTGGGAGACGGGGATTGCTTCTGGCGAGAGCGGAACTGAGAGTCGAAGATCTCGTACGTGGAGATGTACGTCGCCGCATCGGCCTTGAGCGAATCGGTCCGGATCCAGGAAGCCTGGGTCTGGCTGACACTGTAGGTGTAGACGATGCTGGCAGTGTCACCGAGTGCACGGGCTCGGTTCGGCTTCCATACTGATGTGAGCCGCCCAAGAGCATCGAAGCTCCACTCTGTGACAGCTCCGTCTATGTCGACAGTCTTGGTCGCGAACCCCCAGGCGGGATCGACGGAAGTGGTCTGGGCAAAACCCTTCGCGTCGGTTACGACCTTCTTGGTCAAGGGTCCGTAGCCCGTGTCCGACGGAGAGTATTCGGTTTGCTCGGTGTGGTTCAGCGCGTCCGTGGACGTCTTGACGCGTCCAAGCAGGTCGTAGGTGGATGTGCCGACCACCTGATAGGTCGGCTTCCCTTGCGAGTAGCCACTGACTCGGTACGAAGCAGTTATGTCGCCCTTGGTCGGAGCCACGCCCACAGCCTGACCGTCGTATGCAGTGGTCAGGTCCGAGAGCACATCGTCAGGAAGCGACGCTGAATCCCGGGCAGCGCAAGACACGGAATAGCTCTGCAGACGGGATGAATGCTGCACTATCCATGCTGTCGTGTTGGGTACGTACGTGGTGACAGCGCAACTCTCATCGCCCGACTTCGCGACGTCACCACTGTCCTCAAGCATGGTTGCCATGCCATACGTGGAGTCATAGGTAGTGGTCGTCGCCGTTGTGCGAGTACCGCCCGATACCTGCGCGCGTGTCGTCACCGTGCCAGGTTGGACGAACCACGCCTCTGTCGTTCCCCAGTCATACTCGTGTCTGGCTGTCCGATGTGACCAAGGGTCGGCGATATTACTGGTGAGCTCGATCGCACCGTCGTAGCTGATCGTCTCGCGTACGAAACCCGCGTACTGACGCGAGTCATCGATGGCTTTGCCCGTGGAGTCGGTGACTTTCTCCACGCGTGGGGTGTCGTCGAGCTCCTTGTCACCATCGAGGCCGCGCATGTAGAGGGTGAACGTCTTGCCCTTGGGGCCGGTCTCGTCGCCCGTGGTCGTCGTGACCTTTGAATAGCCGCGCCACTGGGACCAGGTGCGGTACTTCTCCTTGGTCATGCCGTCGTCGTCGGCATAGGCCCAGCCGGCTCCGCCGGCGTAGTCGTAGTACGTCTCCTGGGTGTCGCCGCCTCCTGTGGGATCTTCCTGGAAGACGGAAGTGACCACGTACTTGTGGAACCAGTCGAGCTCCGGCGTGCCCCCTCCTGCCTGGGACCAGTAGACAGGGAAGCACCGGAGGCTGTTCTTGTCCGGCGAGGTAGGCATCTTGGTGCCGCTGATGCACTCGGGGGCGGAGTAGTTGACCGTGATGACCGAGCCGCTCTCCGACTTCACCTGCCGAACACGCCACTTGTAATACCGGAGGGTGTTGTCGCCGCCCTCGACGTGGTTAGGCAGCTGGTCGCCATAGAAGACGACGGGCGGCATGGGGGGGACGTCAGTTCCTCCTGCCTTACCCGTAGAGCGGATCGACTTCAGCCAGAGACTCGGCGCCGAGGCGTCACCGGAGGCCGGGAAGGAGTGGTCCAGGTGCCAGTTGTCCACCTGTCGGTTGGTGGTACCGGTGCCGGTCCACACGTACGTGTTGACGTCGGTGAGGCGGTAGCGGGTGAAGAAGGCTGGACCGATCAGGCCGGTGCAGGCCTTGCCTGTGTCGCACACCATGTCGAACGGGACGTCCGGCCAGTCCTTCTTGGTGTCCACGGTCAACGAGGTGCAGCCGCCGACCACGACACACCGCTGCGCGTATATGAAGGTGACCTTCTGTGCGGCGGGCTTGGTGAACAGCTGGTCGGCGCGCTGGCCGTAGTCGATCCTCTTGAGGTATCCGCCGCGGGTGTAGGCGGTGCCGGGCGAGGCGACGCCGGATTTGGCGTAATTGTTCTGTTCCTTGCCGTACCAGTAGGTCATGGCGTTGTTGTGGGTGTCGACGACATAGTCGAGGTTCCACCTCCACGCCTGGTTACAGAAGGAGGTATCGAAGCTGGCGCCGTGGCAGGGTTCACTGGCGTCATCACCGGAGACCGGTACGGTCCAGGTGGAGCTGGTGACTTCATCGTCGGCCGCCGTGCCGTGGTCGCTCCAGCCGGGGAGCTTGTGCTGGCCGAAGTAGTACTGAACACCGTCAGTTGTGGTGACGCGCCAGTACTCGCCGTTGTTGTCTCCGTTCGGGGCTCCGGTTAGGTGCTCGACCCTCGTGGCGTCATCGTTCTTGAGACGCCAAGTGCCACCGGCGGCCTCTGACTGCGCAGCCGCTGTGCAGCTAGCTTCATCGGCACAGTCGTTGACGAGTTCTGCGGCTTTGCCGTTCAGGACAAGGGCGGCATTCGCGTACTTCCAGCACAGGTCGCCCTTGCCGGTCTGGCCGTCCTCCTTACATGGGCCGTACTTGCGTTCGATGTACGACTCGGTGAGGGAAAAGCCTTCACCGACGACGGAGGTCTGATTGTTCTCGGCCGAGGTTCGGCCGTCGACACTGCCCGAGTTGTAGCTGATGGACAGCTTCGGAGCCGGTCCCGCTGTGGCAGGAGGGACCCGCATGGGGTAGTTCCAGTTGAAGTCGCCGGTGGATCCGCCGGCTTCCCACGTAGCGGAGGGCCCCAGCGGTGTCGCTCCGTAGTCACCTGCCGAAGACGAGGATCCGCTCTCCGCAGCCAGGAGCATCGGGCCCGCGGCCAAGCTCTTGGCCTGAACGTCCGCCGTCAGCGTCTTAGTCGCGGTGTTGTTGTCGCCGGCGATGGGCTGTCGTGTACGGCACTCGGCGCGCTCGGGGGTCGTGAGCGCACAGGCGGGAAGCTGCACCAGGCGCAGTCGGGCGCCGTAGTCGCCTCCGTACATCGAGCCGAAGGTCGAGTAGTTCAGCGAGAGCTTCATGGTCTCGCCGGCCGGTGCCTTTGCAGCCGTCAGCCCGAGCAGAACACCTGCCACGCCGGCGCGTTCTGTGGCGTTCTGGTCATGGACCTGCACGCGGACGCTGTTCGCGTCGGTGGTGACCTTGCGTGGGTCTTCCTTTTCCACGGCGCTCTTGCCCGGCGTGGCCTTGAGGGCCTGACGACCGTCGTGCAGTGCGATGGGCAGGTCGCCTGTCCCACTCTGGGCGGTCTTACCGGGGGCCGAGTTGAGCGTGACGGCGCCCGCGGTGGGCCAATGCGCCGCGGCGACAGCCTGCTTCGCGCGTTCCGCGGCGGGGCTGACGTGGTCGGTGGGGGCCTTGGCGTTCTGGTTCTTGAACGGTACGACCTTGTCGATCTTCGGCTTCGTGGGCTCGGGGAACTTGTTCCCGGTGCCGGCGGCCGTAGCACCCATGCTGGGCCCCAGCAAGGGTGGCAGGAGCGCGAGTGAGACGGTCACCGCGCCGCGAGCGAGCCAGCGGCCGAGGGTGCCGTGCACCCTCGGTCCGCGTGCGACAGGTTTCACAGTGGATCTTCCTGTTGTGAGTTGGGTAGGACGAAACGGACCCGGTGGTGTGCGGGCCGCGCTTGGGAAGGTGTGGGTGTGGCCCGGCCGAGACGGCCGGGCCACACCAGGTGAGCCGGGGCTTACTGCTCGCCCGCGTAGAGGTCACCGATCGTCGAGGCGGACATGGCGCCCGTCCAGACGCGGGCATCCGCGATGTGTCCGGGGAAGTAGCGCGTTAGGACGCTGTTGGCCATGCCTCGGCCGACCTCGAAGTTGCCGGTAGCCTGCCACGGCTGTGTGTAGCTGATGCCGGTGGATCCGCCGGACTGGGCCGTGTTCACGTACAGGTACAGCCCACCGCGGGTGACAGCATCACCGTCACCGCTGCTCCTGGCCTTCTGTGCGTCGTACACAACCGTCAAGCGAACCCACCGGTCCTTGTCCGCGACGTCGGATTGGGTCACGACCGTGTAGGTCGGGGAATTCACGTCGCTGTTCGGGCGAGCGAACTTCCACTTCCCGGCGCTGGAGCCGACGGGCTGTTCGTAATAGACGTACCAGGACCCATTGGTGGTGCCGTTCTGTCCCATGGCACGGACGTGGTAGGCCTTGGTCGTGTCCTTGAGCTTTTCGCTGTCCAAGCGGACCCAGGCCGTGGCCGTGAACGATCCGGTCTCGTCGACCAGCGGGCCCGTAACACTGGCGTAGGAGCTGGTGCCGTTCAGTGCCATCACTTGCCGGGTGGGAAGCCCGATGTCCGGATTGCCGACGGTGTCGGGATCGATGCCGAGAGTGGCTCCGTTGAGGGTCATCGTGCGTCCGTAGCCGGACTTGTCCATGATGGTGGTGCCGCTGGCAGTGGTCGCGTTCCAGTCTCCGGCCTTCGCTGCGATCGGATCGCCCACTACGCCATCGCTCGCGTCGTCGTCTTCGAGACTGGCTTCCTGAGCGATCTCATTTGCGGTCAGCTCACGAGACCAGGCCTTGACTTCGTCAATAGAGCCGGGGAAGTAGTCGACGTAATTGCCCTGCCAGCGGGCCCTTCCCACTTGGAGGGCGCCGTTCGCCTTCCACACGGACGGAACGGCGGTGGTCTCCTGCATCCGACCGTTGACATAGAGGCGCATCTGCTGGGCAGCCGCGTCGTAGATGGCCGTGAGATGAGTCCACACACCTGGGGTCGCCGCCTGCCGGCTCGTGGCCCGGTAGTACTCAATGGAGCCCGTGGCGTCAGTCTTGGGGATACGGAGCGACCAGGTCTTGGCCGAGTGCTCATAGGACAGGTAGAAACCGCTGCCAAACTGGCCGTCGAGACCGAGGACCGTCTTGTTGCCAGACGCCCCGGGGTTGAGCCGGACCCATGCCGACACCGAGTAGGACTTCGTGTTGTCGAACGGCGCTGCGGTGGAGGCGGCGTAGCCGGTAGTGCCGTCGGTGGCCAGGGCGCCTGAACCGGCGCGGGCTTGCGGCGTGAAGGATGCCGAACCTGCAGGCGTTAGGGGGCGCTTGGTCGCTCCAGGGTTGGTGTCGGCGCCGGAGCCGTTGAAGGACCACACACCGGTGGGCGCTTCGCCGCCCTTGACCTTGAAGCTGTAGTACCCCGTCAGGGAACTGTGCCCGGCAGCGTCGTAGCCCCACACCTGAATCGTGTTCTCACCGGGCTGGTCCGGAGAGACGGTCACAGTAGTTGCGGTGCCAACAGGGACGGTGATCGGTCCGTTCTGGGCACCGCTGTTGAGACGCCACTTGTACGACACAACGTCGGACTGGATTCCGGCCTGTGCCGCATCGGTGTCGACAGGGGTGAAGGTGAACTTCCCCGCTACGCCGACCCCACCTGCGGCAGGGTCCGTTGCGGCCGGTTTGTAGACGCCGTCCGCGCTCGCCACCGTTGGCGCCGGTGGACTGTCGGTGTCGATTCGGAAGTAGCACCACGTGGACCACCCGGAATAGAGGACGCCGCTTTCTCCCCGGTCTGTCGCGTAGTAGGCCTTGGTCAAGAACCGCGCCGCATAGTCAGTCTGGGGAGTCAAAGCCGGGGCGGTGAAATCCCGAAGGGCATCGTCGGCAACCCAGGCATTGTCGGGCGACGAGGCGCCCCAGACGATCTGGGAACCGTCGGCCTTCCACACTTCCACTGCGGCTTGAAGCTGCGCCTGCGAGCCGTCAGGGGACTGGACACCGGCGAGGAACCGCGGCGTCGTGGAGCTGGTGACGAACGGCGTGGTCGAAGGATTGCACGCCCGCCCCGTTGTACCGCTCTGGATTCCCACGGGGTCCGGAACGCCGGGCTGAGAGATGTAGGTGACCGACAGCTTCGCGTCATTGCGGAAGCGGGCCCACGAGGCGGCGTTCGACTCGTCCTCTGCGCGAAGCTCGAGGGTGAGGCTCGGCCTCTGCGTGTCGGCGGACCACTGGATGGTTGGGGTCAGGTTCTCGTCGGGTTCGTCCCCGACGTTGTCTCTGAAGCGCAGCCAGTCCGCCGGCTGGGCCGGGTCGCAGAGCGTCCCTCTGCCCATGGCGGACCAGCGGTCAACCATCAGGTCCGCGTAGTTGGGCTTCGAACTCCACGAAGTCGAGCTCGAAATGTCCTGGTCGACTCGGACCAGCCAGTAGTTGTGCTGCGAGCAGGTGAAGGACCAGGTCTGGTACGCCTCGAACGTCGCATCCAAGATCTTTTTGCCGTACAGCGACGTCATCGGGTACTCGAAGTACATGCGCTGCGTGTACGGAGAATTCGAGCAGAGGTAGCCGCCATAGTTGGAACAGCGGCCGACGCCCTTGTCCCCGCTGAACTCCCAGAAGCGGTCGCCATCGGACGACAAAGCGGTCCAGTCCGCGGCTGTCAGCCCAGTTACCGGGGGGTCGACGTAGACGGGAAAGACAGCGTCGGGGCTGCGCAGCAGTCCTAGGTCAGGGGTCAATTCAAGCTTGTTGCCGGCGATGGCGACCGACACATCTGCAGTCTTGTCTCCGTCACTGGGCGCGGCAGAAGGGACCGGGGTGCCTCCGCCGTCATTGGGCTGGAGGGTCTCGGCAGGAGCAGAGAGCATCGCCAGCTTGCTGAAGGCCAAAGGCTTGATCTGCTGGTCCCCGGACGAGTCCCACATCTGGCCGACCGGGCTGTCGAAGACGGTCGCACCGTTCGCGTCGACGAAACGAAGTCCGCCGTCACGGCCGGGCAGGGCACTGACACCGGCGCCCTGCACCGTCATCGTCAGCTTGTCAAGCTTCGGGTTCTTTGCCGCCGCTGCCGTCTTGACCACCAGCACCTGGGTAAACCCTGTGCTGACGGCTGTGAGCTTCAGGTCGACGTCAGGCAGCACGTTGGCGTAGGTGGCCGTGCTGCCTTCCAGGGAGGGTTTGGGCAGGCCCCCAGGCCACTTCAGGGCAATGTTCATGCCGCCCTTCGTCAGAGAGACCGTGGAGCCCTCAGAACCGCCCTTCGAAAACTCCACCCGAGTTGCAGTGGACTTGGCTCGAACTCGACCGTCGGGTGTTTCGACCAACGTGGTGTCGATCGGCGCCCACGATCCGTCGTCTTGGCGCGCCCGCACCGGGGCCGCACTCGACTCCAAGGTGAGCGTTCCGTCCGGATTGGCGAACGTCTGGGACGTCTCCGTGCTTCGCGAGGTGATCTCAACTCGCTCACCACTCCGCGTGGCGCGTTTCGCTGCCTCGCTCTCAAGTGACATGCCCGCGGTGTGCACCGACGCTGCGGCGGCCGTCGCCGGCGCAGCAGCCGCCACAACACCAACCGCAATCAGGACACATGCTTGATTTCGGGCACGCCAAAATAGGCCCCTCAAACCCCACCCCTACCCTTACAAGATCTTTACCAACCGGCCAAATATGTGGTTCCGATTCACACGCGTCAAGAGTGATGCCCGTCACGCGTCGGTGAATCTGGCAGGTCGGAGCTCTTTTTGATCTTGATAATGCAGGCGGTTTCCCCTCAGCAAATACATAGAAGCGTCGGCACGTTGGAAGGTTTCACTTGCGGCCACAGACCCCTGAGCTGATTCCCCATCAAACTTCAGGTTGCGTTCAGACCGCGCCGCGCATCGTCCGATCCACGACCTCTGCTCACCTGGCAGCGGATTGCGGCTCGACCGAGAACACCGGAAGCCCAAAGCCCACGCGGGCCGGCATGGGCTTGCAGATCGAAGCGACCTGACCGAGGGCCCGTCGGCTACCCCCCGGAGCCCGCGCGGACGGCCGAACCGGTACCGCCGGGGGGCGAACGTCGTGGCCGGCGGGGCCGCAGGTGACCGTCAGCGCGGGCAGCAACTGCGGCGGCAATGGCCGCCCCGGGAACGTTCAACATCGAGTTGTCCGACCCCGGACACCGCCGTCGCCGACCTGACGCTCAGCGGGTCCTCGTCGAATCCCGCCCTACTGCCCGACCGGCAACGCATTCCCCCGAGGGGACCGGTGCGAACCGCGCCGTCACCGCCACCACCGTCGGAAACCTTACGGGCACAGCCATCCTCACCATCGCCGCCATCGACGGTCAGGACACCGGTACCGGTGCGGTCACGTTGAAGGCGGCAGCAGCGACCGCGACACCCTCAGCGGTGGCACTGGTGACGACATCATGATCGGCGGCCCCGGCCGCGGCACGGCCACCGACTTCACGCCCGGCGACGGCGGCACACGAGACTCAATCTCGCTCCGACCGTCGAGGGGGGGGACACGGCGCAGCCATCAACGCACTGCGTCTCTCTCGATCTCGCGACCCAACAGGCCGCCGAGCGAGCCGCTCCCTCCAGCCGGCACCGCATCAACGGTTCGCGCCGACGAAACCGATGACGACGGCACCCCACGCGACACGCCCCACCGGAGCAGCTTCACGAGCCGCTGAGGCTGCTGACCGCCTTCATGACTCAGCTTCGTTGGGTCGGCCCCAGCATCCGAGAGCAGGCACTTACACGCCGTTTCTTGTTGGGGCCGAGCCGGGGAACCGCAGCGGACGCGCCTAAGACGCGGACCCAAACCCCTCAAATCCGGCGGGAGCTCGTCCCCTGGCTCGTCCCCTGGCGCACCAGAGAGGCTCTCCATGAGACGCGGAGTCCAGATTCAAAACGCACCGCGACCACAAACGTGCAGGTCAGAACGTTTCTGCATGTTCACGACGTGGTGGGGCGGGTGGGACTCGAACCCACGGCCGACGGATTATGAGTCCGCTGCTCTAACCGGCTGAGCTACCGCCCCTTCACGGCGTGGCGCGTACATGTGTGCGCGCCGTCTGCCGCAGCATAGCCGCTCATACGATCTCCTGCCTCGGATGCCTCGCATGATCGGCTTCGCCTGTTCAGAGAGACCGTCCTGAGGGCTGCCCGGTTCCCGGACAGGGCAAAAAAAGAAGAGGACCCGCTGGGGGCCCTCTTCTTTTCTTACTTGCTCCCCCGGCTGGACTCGAACCAGCAACCCTCCGGTTAACAGCCGAATGCTCTGCCAATTGAGCTACAGGGGACCGCGCTCCCCCGACTGGACTCGAACCAGTAACCTGCCGGTTAACAGCCGGCTGCTCTGCCAATTGAGCTACAGGGGATTGCTGCGGTGCATCGAACGGCCCACCTCCGGCCTTGCCGGGGGGCGAGCGCCCGTTGCGAGTCATAGATTAGCGCAAGCAGGGGGGTGCTCCGCCAATCGGTATCGACAGCAGGCCGGGCACCACACGACGAAGGGTGACAGGCATGCGGTACAAGGTCACGTTCGCGCTGGGACTGGCCCTCGGTTACGTGCTCGGAACCCGGGCCGGGCGCGAGCGCTACGAGCAGCTGAAGAAGTCCGCGCGGGAGCTCGCTCAGAACCCGGCGGTGCGCAACGCCGCCGAGTCCGCGGGGCAGACCGGGCGCGTCTACGCGGGGAAGGCCTTCTCCGTGGTGAGCGAGAAGGTCGGCGACGCCGTGCCGGCCTCCCTGGCCGGGCGGGTGCGCGGACTGCGCGACCGGGTCGGCGGCGGCGGCTTCGAGGACGACTGGGGAACCAGCAACACCTGAGGTGCCCGGGGGTGTCGTGTCGGTCGGGCCGGATCGGCGTCCGGCGACACGACACCCCGCTGGGTACGCAGTGAGATTCCTGGGGTCTGTGAGGTTTCGGGGACTCCGGAGAGGTCAGGACCGGTCCCGCGTGCGGCAGAATTCACCGCATGGGGATAGTCGCCGGGCTGGACAGCTCTTCCGCCTTCACTCGCATCGTCGTCTGTGACACCGACACCGGTGCCGTGCTGCGCCAGGGCTACGCGCCCCATCCGCAGCCCACGGGCGAACCCGACGCCGCGAACCCCCACGAAACCGACCCCCAGGCCTGGCTGCTCTCCCTCGGCGAGGCCGCCGGCGGCGGGCTCCTCGAAGGGGTCCAGGCCATCGGGGTCTCCGCCCAGCAGCACGGCCTGCTGCCGCTCGACGCGCAGGGCGCCCTCGTACGGGCCGCCCTGGTCGGCAATGACAAGCGCGGCCAGGTCGCGGCCGCCGACCTCGCCGACGCGCTCGGTGGGCGACACGCCTGGGCCGAGGCAGTGGGTTCGGTCCCGCACGCGGCGCAGCCCGTCGCGAAGCTGGCCTGGCTGGCCCGCACCGAGCCCGAAGCCGCCCGCCGGGTGGCCGTGCTGATGTCCCCGCACGACTGGCTGGTCTGGCAGCTGCTGGGCCGGCCCGCCCGGCGTACCACCGACCGGGGTGGCGCCTCCGGCACCGGCTACTGGTCCGCGGCCGCCGAATCCTGGCGGCCCGACCTGGTCGAGCTGGCGCTCGGCCACCGGGCCCTGCTGCCCGAGGTGCTCGGCCCGGCCGAGGCCGCGGGGACCACGCCGGAGGGGCTGCTGATCTCCGCCGGCACCGGCGAGACGATGGCCGCCGCGCTCGGGCTGGGGCTCGGCCCCGGCGACGCGGTGGTCTCGCTCGGCGCCTCCGGGTCGGTGATGGCGGTGCACCACGAGGCGCTGTCGGAGCCGGGCGGGCTGATCACCTCGCTCGCCGACGCCACCGGCATGCACCTGCCCGTGGTGAACACCTCCAATGCCGTGCGTGCCCTGCGCGGCACCGCCGAGCTGCTGGGCACCGACCTGGAGGGACTGAGCGAGCTCGCGCTGAAGTCGACCCCGGGCGCGCACGGACTCGTACTGCTGCCCTATCTGGAGGGTGAGCGGACCCCGAACCTGCCGCACACCGCCGGGACCCTGTCCGGGCTGCGCCGGGACTCCATGAAGCCGGAGCACCTGGCCCGGGCCGCCTTCGAGGGCATGCTGTGCGGGCTGGTGGACGCGCTGGACGTGCTGCGGTCGCGCGGGGCCGAGATCCGCCGGGTGTTCCTGCTGGGCGCGGCGGCCGAGCTGCCCGCCGTACAGGCGGCGGCGCCGGGTCTGTTCGGGACGCAGGTCGTCGTTCCGGCTCCGGCCGACTACGCGGCGCTGGGCGCGGCGCGGCAGGCTGCGTGGGCGCTCGGTGTGGCGCAGGGCACGCTCGCCCCGCACGCTCCGCCGGTCTGGCCGGCCGCGGCGGCCCAGGTGTTCGAGCCGGGCGAGGACCTCCCGGCGGGGCAGGCGGTGCGCCAGCAGTACATCGCGACACGGGACCAGATCCACCCGGGCGCGTTCTAGGTCGGCGGGCGCAGGCCGGTCTACGCCTTTTGACCGGCCTTTGCGAAATCCGCTGGGGATCGGGGGGCCGATTGGCTCAAGATGGGGTGAACCCCTCGATCATGCCGACCGGAGCCTGCGCGTGCTCATACGACTTCTGCGGACCCACCTCCGTCCGTACAAGAAACCCATCGCCGCGCTGGTACTGCTGCAACTGCTGCAGACCAGTGCGAGCCTCTACCTGCCCACTCTCAACGCGGACATCATTGACAACGGTGTCGTCAACGGGGACACCGGCTACATCCTGCGCTTCGGCGCGCTGATGCTCGGCGTCTCGCTCATCCAGCTCGTGTGCAACGCCGGGGCCGTCTACTACGGCGCCCGCACCGCGGCCGCCGTCGGCCGCGACGTCCGGGCTTCCGTCTTCGACCGGGTGCAGAGCTTCTCCGCGCGGGAGCTCGGCCAGTTCGGCGCCCCGTCGCTGATCACCCGTACGACGAACGACGTTCAGCAGATCCAGATGCTGGTGCTGATGACCTTCACGCTGATGGTCTCCGCGCCGATCATGTGCGTCGGCGGCATCTTCATGGCGCTCTCGCTCGACGTGAAGCTGTCGGGCGTACTGCTCGCCGTGGTCCCCGTGCTCGGCGTCTCGGTCGGCGCGATCGTCTTCAAGACGCGGCCGCTGTTCCGCAAGATGCAGGACCGGCTCGACACCGTGAACCGGGTGCTGCGCGAGCAGATCACCGGCAACCGGGTGATCCGCGCGTTCGTCCGCGACGACTACGAGAAGGACCGCTTCCGGGACGCCAACGCGGACCTCACCGGTGTCTCGTTGGCCGCCGGCAAGCTGCTGGCGTACATGTTCCCCACCGTGATCCTCGTCGTGAACATCTCCAGCGTCGCCGTCATCTGGTTCGGCGCGATGCGCATCGACAGCGGTGACATGGAGATCGGCCAGCTGACGGCCTTCCTCGCCTACCTGATGCAGATCGTCATGGCCGTGATGATGGCCACCTTCATGTTCATGATGGTGCCGCGCGCCGAGGTCTGCGCCGAGCGCGTCCAGGAGGTCCTGGACACCCACTCCAGCGTGGTCCCGCCCACCGACCCGGTGCGCGAACTCTCCCGCCACGGGCTGCTGGAGCTGCGCGGCGCCGACTTCCGCTACCCCGGCGCCGAGGCCCCCGTACTGCGCGGAGTCGACCTGGTGGCCCGCCCCGGCGAGACCACAGCGGTGATCGGCTCCACCGGAAGCGGCAAGTCCACCCTGCTGGGCCTGGTCCCGCGCCTGTTCGACGCGACCGGTGGCGAAGTGCTCGTCGACGGTGAGGACGTGCGCCGGCTCGACCCCGAGCTGCTGGCCAAGACGGTCGGCATGGTCCCGCAGAAGCCGTACCTCTTCTCCGGAACGGTCGCCTCCAACCTGCGCTACGGGCGCCCGGACGCGACCGACGAAGAGCTGTGGCGGGCCCTGGAAGTGGCCCAGGCCAAGGACTTCGTGTCCGCGCTGGAGGGTGGGCTCGAAGCCCCCGTCACCCAGGGCGGCACCAATGTCTCCGGCGGCCAGCGCCAGCGCCTGGCCATCGCCCGCACCCTCGTGCAGCGGCCGGAGATCTACCTCTTCGACGACTCCTTCTCGGCGCTGGACTACGCGACGGACGCGGCGCTGCGCGCGGCGCTCGCCCGCGAGACCGAGGACGCGACCGTGGTCATCGTCGCCCAGCGGGTCTCCACGATCCGTGACGCCGACCGGATCATCGTGCTGGACGAGGGCGAGGTCGTGGGAGAGGGGCGCCACCACGAGCTGATGGCCGGCAACGAGACCTACCGGGAGATCGTGCTCTCCCAGCTGACGGAGGCGGAGGCCGCATGAGCGGGCCCGGAGGACGGATGATGATGGGGCCCGCCCAGCGGTCCATGGACTTCAAGGGATCGGGCAAGCGGCTGCTGGGACAGCTCGCGCAGGACCGGGCCAAGCTGTGGGGCATGGTCGCGGCCGTCGTCGGCAGCGTGGGCTGCGCGGTGGTCGGTCCGAAGATCCTCGGCGAGGCCACCGACCTGGCGTTCGCGGGGATCGTCGGCCGCGAGATGCCCGAGGGCATCACCAAGCAGCAGGCGCTGGAGGGGATGCGCGCCAAGGGGCAGGACGGGATGGCGGACATGCTGTCCGGCACCGACTTCACCCCGGGCAAGGGCATCGACTTCGGCGCGGTCGGGGTCGTGGCGATCTGGGCGCTGGTGGTCTTCGTCCTGGCCGGCCTGCTGATGCTGGTGGCGACGCGGCTGTCGAACCACGTCATGAACGGCACCGTGTACCGGATGCGCGAGGAGCTCCAGGCGAAGCTGTCGCGGCTGCCGCTGTCGTACTTCGACCAGCAGAAGCGCGGCGAGGTGCTCAGCCGGGCCACGAACGACATCGACAACATCGGGCAGACGCTCCAGCAGACGATGGGGCAGCTGCTGAACTCGCTGCTGACCATCGTCGGCGTGCTCGCGATGATGTTCTGGATCTCGCCGCTGCTGGCGCTGGTCGCGCTGGTGACCGTGCCGGTCTCGGTCTTCGTCGCGGCGAAGATCGGCAAGAAGTCGCAGCCGCAGTTCGTGGCGCAGTGGAAGACGACCGGCGCGCTGAACGCCCACATCGAGGAGATGTACTCGGGGCACAACCTGGTCAAGGTCTTCGGCCGGCAGAAGGAGTCCGCGGCGGTCTTCGCCGAGCAGAACGAGGCGCTGTACCGGGCCTCGTTCAAGGCCCAGCTGGTCAGCGGACTCATGCAGCCGGTGATGTTCTTCATATCGAACATCAACTACGTGCTGGTCGCGGTCGTCGGCGGTCTGCGAGTGGCCTCGGGCACCCTGTCGATCGGTGACGTGCAGGCCTTCATCCAGTACTCGCGGCAGTTCTCGATGCCGCTGTCGCAGGTCGCGTCGATGGCGAACCTCGTACAGTCCGGCGTCGCCTCGGCGGAGCGGGTCTACGAGCTGCTGGACGCGGAGGAGCAGGAGCCGGACGCCGAGGTTCCGGAGCGCCCGGAGGAACTGCGCGGGCAGGTCACCCTCGACAAGGTCGCCTTCCGCTACGAGCCGGGCAAGCCGCTGATCGAGAACCTGTCGCTGACGGTCGAGCCGGGTCACACGGTCGCGATCGTCGGCCCGACGGGCGCCGGCAAGACCACGCTCGTCAATCTGCTCATGCGGTTCTACGAGGTCACGGGCGGGGAGATCGCCCTGGACGGGGTGGACATCGCGAAGATGACCCGCGAGGAACTGCGCGGCTCCATCGGCATGGTGCTCCAGGACACCTGGCTGTTCGGCGGCACCATCGCGGAGAACATCGCCTACGGTGCCTCGCGCGAGGTGACGCGCGCCGAGATCGAGGAAGCGGCGCGGGCCGCCCACGCGGACCGGTTCGTCCGCACCCTGCCGGACGGCTACGACACCGTGCTGGACGACGAGGGCGCGGGCGTCAGCGCGGGCGAGAAGCAGCTGATCACCATCGCCCGGGCGTTCCTGTCGGACCCGGTGATCCTGGTCCTCGACGAGGCGACGAGCTCGGTCGACACCCGTACCGAGGTACTGATCCAGAAGGCGATGGCGCGGCTCGCGCACGGCCGTACGTCCTTCGTGATCGCGCACCGGCTGTCCACGATCCGCGACGCTGACGTGATCCTGGTCATGGAGAGCGGCTCGATCGTGGAGCAGGGCACGCACGAGGAGCTGCTGGCCTCGGGCGGGGCGTACGCGCGGCTGTACGCGGCGCAGTTCGCGCAGGCGGTGGCCGAGGTCGACTGAGACCCCGCATCGCCGGCGGCCGCGGGCCCCGGACCGAGCGGGGTGGGGCGTCCTTCGGGGCGCCCCTTCCCGTTTCAGTCCAGGTAGCCGCGGAGCTGATCGGCGAAGGCGTGGTCCCGCAGCTTGTTGAGGGTCTTGGACTCGATCTGGCGGATCCGCTCGCGGGTCACGCCGAAGATCCGGCCGATCTCCTCCAGGGTGCGCGGGCGGCCGTCGGCCAGCCCGTACCGCAGCTGGACCACCTTGCGCTCCCGCTCCCCCAGCGTGGAGAGCACCGCTTCCAGGTGCTCGCGCAGCAGGAAGAACGCGGCGGACTCCACCGGGGAGGCGGCGTCGCCGTCCTCGATGAGGTCGCCGAGCGCGACGTCGTCCTCCTCGCCGACCGGCGCGTGCAGGGAGACCGGCTCCTGGGCGAGGCGGAGCACTTCCATGACCCGCTCGGGGGTCAACTCCAGGTGGACGGCGACCTCTTCGGCCGTGGGCTCGTACCCGCGCTCCTGGAGCATGCGGCGCTGGACGCGGACGACGCGGTTGATGAGCTCCACCACGTGCACGGGTACGCGGATGGTCCGCGCCTGGTCGGCGAGGGCCCGGGACATCGCCTGCCGGATCCACCAGGTGGCGTACGTGGAGAACTTGTACCCGCGGGCGTAGTCGAACTTCTCGACGGCCCGGATGAGCCCGAGGTTCCCCTCCTGCACGAGGTCGAGCATGGTGAGCCCGCGGCCCACGTACCGCTTGGCGACGGAGACCACGAGCCGCAGGTTCGACTCGATGAGCCGGCGTTTGGCCATCCGGCCCATGACGACGAGTTTGTCGAGGTCGACGGCGAGTTGGGAGTCGAGATCGGGGGTGCTGCCGAGCTTCTCCTCGGCGAACAGGCCGGCTTCGACGCGCCGCGCGAGGTCGACCTCCTCGGCGGCGGTGAGCAGCGGGATCCTGCCTATCTCGCGCAGGTACTGGCGGAACAGGTCGGCGGAAGGTCCCGCCCCGCCTCCACCCCCGCCCCTGCCGTCCGCACTGCTGCGCCTGCGCTGCGCCGGTACCGGCTGCTCGATCAGCTCCAGTACCTCGGGCCCGGGTTCGGGATCGGGTTCGGGCTCTTCGTCCACGGCTTCGACCTCCGAGGACTCGCTCTCGTTCACGGTCAGGGTCCGGGTCTGCACGGGGGCGACCTCCAGGGCTCCGAGGACGGGGGCACCGAACTTCAGTGTGGGGTACGACACATCACGGCCACGAGGGGCGTGCGAGCACTTTCTGAGTCCGGCGCGTGACCGATGGTTACCCCTGGGCGGGAATCCCGATGCGGATCGGACGCATGTCCGAGAAGATCGGCGGCATGTCTTCGTACGAAACCCATGTCACGGTGCACTGCGCGGATGCGGAGGCCCTGGCCCGCCTCGACGCGTGGGCCGGGGCGCGGGAGCTGAAGGTGACGCACATCGTGCTGGCCCGTGGCCGGATGGTGTCGCAGCCGATGCTGACCTTGCGGGACCGCACGGGGCACGAGCGGCTGGTGCCCGAGCTTCGGGCGGCCGGCTTCGACCCGGTCCGCGTCAAGGTGGAGACGGTCCCCTGGACCACGGACCGCCCGGGCCGCGGAGGCGGCTACTTCGAGCACCACCTGAAGCTGCGGCTGCCGGCCTCGTACGACCACGCGTCGCTGGAGGCGCTGGTGGTCCCGCACGGGGCGCACCTGTCGTGGAACGCGCGTCGGGTGCTGTCCGGAGGCGCCTCCCACGAGCGGTTCGTGACCCAGCGGTGGCGCGGGGCGGAGGCGGAGGCGGAGGCAGCGTGCGACGCGCTGGTCGCCGCGCTGGGCTCGGCGGGGTACGAGATCCGCTCGGAGGAGCGGGAGTTCGTGCTGTACGACAGTGACCTGTCGGTGGACGACGGCTGGATCGAGGAAGGGATCGCGCGATGAGTTCGTGGCGGCAATTCGGCTTGGAAAGCACGCACGTGCCGAGCGAACCGCTGGACGAGGAGACGCGGGCGGCCCGGTTCCTGCCGCGGACGCTGCGTCCGGTCGTCGGCGACGACGTGCGCCAGCGCGCCGTCTTCGACCCGTCGCTGCGGCACAACCACCAGGCCTACCGTGCCGGTGACCCGGTCTTCGACGACCCGGCGAAGACGGTGGCCTGGGCACGGGCGCGGCGGGCCGCCATGGACGCCGTGCTGCTGGCGGTCTCGGAGTCCCCGTGGGCGGAGTCGCTGGTGCTGCGCGGGAGCGTGCTGCTGGCGGACCGGTTCGGGGAGGCTGCGCGGGAGCCGGGCGACCTGGACTTCGTGGTGGTGCCGCACACATGGGTGATGGAGGACGGGCGGACGACGGCGATGCTGGACGGCATCGCCGCGGCGGCCGATGGACGGGCCGGGATCAAGGCCTCGGGGGCGGTGTCCGAGGACATCTGGACCTACGACCGGGTGCCGGGGCGGCGGATGGTCCTGCCGTGGTCGGTGCCGGGGCTGCCGGACGGGCAGGTCCAGCTGGACTTCGTCTTCAACGAGAAGCTCGCGGAGCCGCCGGAGCCGGTCGAACTCGCCTGCGGGGCGGTGGTCCTGGCGGCGACGCCGGCCCTGTCCCTGGCCTGGAAGGTGCTGTGGCTGATCAGCGACCGGCACCCGCAGGGCAAGGACCTGTACGACGCGGTGCTGCTGGCGGAACACTGCCACCTGCCGAACGCCCTGGTGCAGGAGGTGTTCCGGGAGGCCGGGGAGTGGCCCTACCCGAATGCGGAGCTGGGTCTGGTACACATCGCCGACCTGGCCCCGAGCGGCTACGTCGGCGCCGAGTGGGAGCACTTCGAGGCGGAGTACCCGCACCTGGCCGGGCCCGGTGAGGAGGCGTTCATCCACCGCCTGGTCGAGGCCCTGCGCCCGACCTTCGCGGACACCCCCTGATCAGGCCGGCTCGACGCGGACCGCGCAGACCTTGAACTCCGGCATCCGGGAGGTCGGGTCCAGGGCCGGGTTGGTCAGGGTGTTGGCGCGGCCCTCGCCCGGCCAGTGGAACGGCATGAAGACCGTGTCCGCGCGGATGGCGTCCGTGATGCGGGCCGGGGCCACCGCGCGGCCGCGGCGGGAGGTGACGGCGAGGGGGGCGCCCTCGACGGCGCCGATGCGGGCGGCGAGGCGGGGGTGGAGCTCCACGAACGGGCCGGGGGCGGCCGCGTTCAGCTCGTCCACCCGGCGGGTCTGGGCCCCGGACTGGTACTGGGCGACGACGCGGCCGGTGGTGAGGAGGAGCGGGTAGTCGACGTCCGGGGTCTCGGCGGCGTCGCGGTGGGCGACGGGGACGAAGCGGGCTCGGCCGTCGTCGGTGGCGAAGCGGTCCAGGAAGAGGCGGGGTGTGCCCGAAGTGCCGTCCGGGCAGGGCCAGAAGACGCCTTGCTCGGCTTCGACGCGGGCGTAGCTGATGCCCGAGTAGTCGGCCGGGCCGCCGGCCGAAGCGCGGCGCAGTTCGTCGAAGACCTCCTCGGGGGCGGTCGGGAAGCCCTTCTCCACGCCCAGGCGGGCGGCGAGTTCGTGCAGGACGTACAGGTCGGTGCGGACTCCCGGCGGCGGGGTGAGGGCGCGGCGCCGGAGCAGGACGCGGCCCTCCAGGTTGGTGGTGGTGCCCGTCTCCTCCGCCCACTGGGTGACCGGGAGGACCACGTCCGCCAGGGCCGCCGTCTCGGAGAGGACCACGTCGGCGACCGCGAGGAAGTCGAGGGAGCGGATGCGGTCCTCGATGTGGGCGGCGCGGGGGGCCGAGACCACCGGGTTGGAGCCCATGAGGAGGAGGGCCTTCACGTCCGTGCCGAGGGCGTCGAGGAGTTCGTACGCGCTGCGGCCCGGGCCGGGGAGGTCGGCGGGGTCGATGCCCCAGACCCCGGCGACGTGCGCGCGGGCCGCCGGGTCGGTCAGCTTGCGGTAGCCGGGGAGCTGGTCGGCCTTCTGGCCGTGCTCGCGGCCGCCCTGGCCGTTGCCCTGGCCGGTGAGGCAGCCGTAGCCGGAGAGCGGGCGGCCGGCCCGGCCGGTGGCCAGGCACAGGTTGATCCAGGCGCCGACGGTGTCGGTGCCTTTGGACTGCTGCTCGGGGCCGCGTGCGGTGAGCACCATGGCGGACTCCGGGGCGCAGAAGAGGCCGACCGCCTCGCGGAGCTTCGGGACCGACACCCCCGTGATGCGTTCCACCAGCTCGGGCCAGTGCGCCATCGCGGCGGCCCGGGCCTCTTCCCAGCCGGTGGTGCGCTCGGCGATGAACTCCTCGTCCGTGCGCCCCTCCGCGACCACGAGGTGCAGCAGGCCCAGGGCGAGCGCGAGGTCGGTGCCGGGGCGGGGGGCCAGGTGCAGGTCGGCGTGCTCGGCGGTGCGGGTGCGGCGGGGGTCGATGACGATCAGGGTGCCGCCGTTGGCCTTGAGCTCGGTGAGGTAGCGCAGGGCGGGCGGCATGGTCTCGGCCAGGTTGGAGCCGACGAGGATCACGCAGCCGGTGCGGGGGATGTCCTCCAGCGGGAAGGGCAGCCCCCGGTCGAGTCCGAAGGCGCGCTGGTGCGCGGCGGCGGCCGAGGACATGCAGAAGCGGCCGTTGTAGTCGATCTGCGAGGTGCGCAGGGCCACGCGGGCGAACTTGCCGAGCGCGTACGCCTTCTCGTTGGTGAGCCCGCCGCCGCCGAAGACCCCGACGGCGTCCGGCCCGTACGCGCGACGGGTGCGGGTGAGGCCTTCGGCGACGCGGTCGAGGGCCTCCCCCCAGGTGGCCGGTTCGAGCCGCCCGGCGTGGGTGCGGACGAGCGGCTCGGTCAGGCGCACCCGGGAGGAGAGCACGGCGGGGGCGGTGCGGCCCTTGCCGCACAGCGCCCCGCGGTTGACGGGGAAGTCGGCCCGCTCCTCGACCGCCACGCCCGCGCCGCCCGGCTCGGGGCGGAGGTTCATGCCGCACTGCAGCGCGCAGTACGGGCAGTGCGTGGCGGTGACGGCGGTGGCGGCGTCCGAGGTGTGCATACCGCCCAGCGTGCGTCGGCGGTGTTACGCCGGCCGCCGCTCCGCGTTACAAGACCGCGTGCTCTGCCTCAGCGCCGCCCGGCGGCCGCGGTGAGGCGCGGTGAGGTCCGGTGCGCGGTTCACTGACCGGTCAGGTACTTCACGGTCAGGCCGGCCGTCCAGCCACCGTCGACCGCCAGCTCGGCGCCCGTCATGTACCCGGCGGCGTCCGAGAGCAGGAAGGCGATCGCGGCGGCGATCTCCTCGGGGACGCCGACGCGGCCCAGCGGGGCGCCCGGGTAGTTGCCCTCGCCGGCCTGGATGCCGATGGGCGCGGTCATCGGGGTCAGCGTCATGCCGGGGTGCACCGAGTTGACGCGGATCTTCGCCTCGGCGAGCTCCACCGCGCCGATCTTCGACAGGCCGCGCACGCCCCACTTGGAGGCCCCGTACCCGGCGGTGAGCGCGAGCCCGGTCAGGCCGGCTGCGGAGGATATGTTCACGATGGAGCCGCCACCGCCCGCGCGCAGCAGCGGGATCGCGGTCTTGATGCCGATGAACACGCCGACCAGGTTGATCTCGAGCACCTGGCGGAAGTGCTCGACGCTCTCGTGTTCGAGGAACTGGCCGCTGGAGATCCCGGCGTTGTTCACGAGGCCATCGATCCGGCCGAACTCCGCGACCGCGTGGTCCAGCGCCGCCGCCCAGTCGGCCTCGCTCGTCACGTCGTGCCTGATGAAGCGCGCCGCGTCGCCGAGCTTGGCGGCCGTCTCGGCGCCCTCCGCTTCCAGGACGTCGGTGATCAGCACCTTGCCGCCGCCGTCCACGACCGCCTGCGCCGCCGCGGCGCCGAGGCCCCGGGCTCCACCCGTGATGACGACGACCTTGCCGCTCAGATCCACAACAGCCACGGTTCACACCTCTGCTCGTACAGACAGATCGGTATATGACTAATCGGCATAGCCGATGTCGCCGTCAGTCTGCCAGAGCGGCCAGGACCCGCGACACCCCCTGTTCCTTCGGCCCCAGGAACCGCGGCTCGGGCTTGAAGACCGCGTCCAGCGCCGCCTTGCCCGCCGCGAACACCTCGCGGGTCCCGCCGTAGTACCAGGTGGCGTCGTGCTCGTCGTCCACCCCGACCCCGTACGAGTCCACGCCCGCCGCCTGGCACAGGGCCACGGCCCGGCGTATGTGGAAGCCCTGGCTGATCAGCACAGCCCGGTCCACCCCGAAGATCTCCTTGGCCCGCACGCACGAGTCCCAGGTGTCGAAGCCCGCGAAGTCGCTGACGATCCGGTCACCGGGCACCCCCTGCGCGGTGAGGTACGTGCGCATCGCGTCCGGCTCGTCGTACTCGGTGCGGCTGTTGTCCCCGGTGACCAGCACGACCTTGACCTTCCCGGTCCGGTACAACGCGGCGGCGGCATCGAGCCGGCGGGCCAGATAGGGCGTCGGCCTGCCGTTCCACAGGCCCGCCCCGAACACCACGGCCACCTCCCCGGCCGGCGCCTGCGCCGTCGTCCCCAGCCGGTCGGCGGCCGCCGCGTGCGTCCACGCCGACGGCAGCAGCGCCAGCACACACCCCGCCATCACCGCCTGAACGGCCCGCCGCCGCGCCCTTACCCCCCGCGGCAGTCTCGGCCGCCACCGCGCCACCGACCTCGCCCAGCCCTTGACCTTCATGACCGCTCCCCGCACAACCCCGCACCCCACGCCTCGCGCGCCTTTCGCACAGATTGACGATCACCTCCCGGCCCCCAGTTCCGCCGACGGCACCTTTCACTCGTACGAATGAGCGGGTGAGCAGCCGGAAAACACCCGTCACCCCCGCGCAACGCATCGGCAACCTGCGGCGCGCAGGATCGGTTCATGACGGAGCCGGTGCACCCTCCCGCCATCCCGCCCCTCCCCTTCGGCAGCACGGCCGAGCTGCTGACCCGGATAACCGCCCAGCTCGGCACACAGCTCAGCGGCCTGCGACCGCCCCGCGCCCGCCCCCACGGAGACCGCCCATGCAGCAGCCCACCCTCGTCGCCGTGGCCCACGGCAGCCGTGACCCGCGCGCCCTGCACACCGCCCTCGCCCTCCTCGACCGCGTCCGCGAGCTCCGGCCCCGCCTCGACGTCCGGCTCGGGCACATAGAGCTGAACCGGCCTCTGCTCGACGACACCCTGTACGAGGCGTCCGGCGCGGCGGTGCTCGTACCGCTGCTGCTCGGCCGCGGATACCACGTGAAGCGGGACCTGCCCGCGGCCGCCGCCCGGGCCGCGCACCTGCGCACCCGCGTCGCCGCGCCCCTCGGCCCGCACCCGCTGCTCGTCGAGGCCCTGTACGAACGCCTCGTGGAGGCCGGCTGGACCCCGACCCCCGGTGCGGCCGTCGTGCTCGCCGCGGCCGGGTCCCGCGACCCCGACGCGGCCGCCGACACCCGTCGCACCGCCGCCCTGCTGTCCGAACGCCTCGGCGGCGCCCCGGTGGTGCCCGCCTACGCCTCGGCCGCCGCGCCCACCGTGCCCGACGCGGTCCGGGCACTGGCCGCCCGCGGCCACCACCGGATAGCCGTGGCCTCGTACTTCGCAGCGCCCGGCCGCTTCGCCACCCAGTGCGCGGCGGCCGCACCGGCCCTGGCCGCCGCTCCGCTCGGCGACCACCCGGCCCTCGCCCGGCTGCTGCTCCACCGCTACGACGAGGCCCTCGCCCTGCCCGCGAGCCCCCTTCGGCCGGAACTCGTCTCCGCCTGATCCCGATTTGTCGGAGGTTCCGGTTACCGTCAATTCATGGAAGGCACCGCGCACGCCCCCGCAGACGAACTCGACGACCTCTACGACGCCTCCGCCACCGAACGCTGGGCCGCCGAGCCCGACAAGCGGCCCGGCCGGACAGCCTTCCAGCGCGACCGTGCGCGCGTCCTGCACTCCGCCGCGCTGCGCCGGCTCGCCGGGAAGACCCAGGTGGTCACCCCCGGCAGTCGTTCGTACGACTGGGACGCGAGCCCCCGTACGCGTCTGACGCACTCCCTGGAGTGCGCCCAGGTCGGCCGGGAGCTGGGCGCCGCGCTCGGTTGCGACCCGGATCTGGTGGAGGCCGCCTGCCTGTCGCACGACATGGGCCACCCGCCCTTCGGCCACAACGGCGAGGAGGCGCTGAACGAATTCGCCAAGGACTGCGGCGGTTTCGAGGGCAACGCCCAGTCGCTGCGGCTGCTGACCCGGCTGGAGCCCAAGCGGTTCGTGCCCGACCGGGCGGGCGGCGGCGAGCTCGTCAGCGTCGGCCTCAACCTCACCCGGGCCTGCCTGGACGCCGCCACCAAGTACCCGTGGGCCCGCGGGGAGCACCCCACCGACCCCGGCTCGGTGAAGTTCGGCGCGTACGAGGACGACCTGCCGGTCTTCGAGTGGCTGCGCCGCGGTGCGCCCGCGGACCGCAAGTGCTTCGAGGCGCAGGTCATGGACTGGGCGGACGACGTCGCGTACTCCGTGCACGACTTCGAGGACGGTCTGCACGCGGGCCACCTCGACCCCAACCTGCTGTTCGCCGAGCCCGAGCGCGCCGCGATCTGGCGGGTGGCCATCGGCCGCTACGTCCCCGCCGACACCGCGCCCGACGAGCTGCGCGAGGCCCTCGACCGGCTGATGGAGCAGGAGTGGTGGCCGCACGGGTACGACGGTTCGGCCGTGGCCCAGGCCCGCCTGAAGGACGCCACGAGCCAACTCATCGGCCGCTTCTGTCTGGCCGCCGAGGGAGCGACGCGGGAGGCTTACGGCAGCGGCCGGCTGACCCGGTACGGGGCGGAGCTGGTGGTGCCCCGGGCCGCGCGCAACGAGTGCGCGGTGCTGAAGGCGGTCGCCGACCTGTACGTCATGCAGCGCGACGAGCAGGAGCGGATCCGCGCCGACCAGCGCATCGTCCTGGCCGAACTCGCGGAGGCGCTCCAGGCCCGCGCGCCCGAAGGACTGGACCCGCAGTTCCGGGCGATCTTCGACGCGGCGCCGGACGAGAAGGCCAGGAAGCGGGCGGTCATCGACCAGATCGCGTGTCTCACCGACGCATCCGCCCGTTCTCTGCACGCGCGTCTCACGCAGCGCACGCGACGCGCCGAGGGGTGAGCTGATCGGGCCACTCCCCCTTCACGCGGCAGGCTCAGTGCGGGACGCTCGCATGTGGTCGCATGTGGCGGAGAGGTTATGAGGAGGCATCAGGTGGTCGACGCACACCGGACATTCGTCATCGTCGGCGCTGGGCTCGCCGGAGCGAAGGCAGCCGAGACGCTGAGGTCCGAGGGGTTCACGGGGCGGGTGATCCTGATCGGCGACGAGCGCGACCATCCCTACGAACGCCCCCCGCTGTCCAAGGGCTACCTGACGGGCAAGGAGGAGCGCGAGAGCGTCTTCGTCCACGAGCCGTCCTGGTACGCGGCCTCCGACATCGAGCTGCACCTCGGCCAGCCCGCGGTCCACCTGGACCGCGAGACCAAGAGGGTGGTCCTCGGGGATGGCACGGCGCTGCACTACGACAAGGTGCTGCTGGCCACCGGGGCCGAGCCGCGCCGCCTCGACATCCCGGGCACGGGCCTGGCCGGGGTGCACCACCTGCGCCGGCTCGCCCACGCGGAGCGGCTGAAGGGCGTACTGGCCACCCTCGGCCGGGACAACGGCCACCTGCTGATCGCGGGCGCCGGATGGATCGGCCTGGAGGTCGCCGCGGCCGCCCGCGGGTACGGCGCCGAGGTGACCGTGGTCGAGCCGGAGGCGACCCCGCTGTACGCGGTGCTCGGCCCGGAGATCGGCCGACTCTTCGGCGACCTGCACGCCGAACACGGGGTCCGCTTCCACTTCGGGGCCCGGCTCACGGAGATCGTCGGCCACGACGGCATGGTGCTGGCGGCCCGCACGGACGACGGGGAGGAGCACCCGGCGCACGCGGTGCTGGCCGCGATCGGGGCGGCGCCGCGCACCGCGCTCGCCGAGACCTCCGGGCTGGCCCTGGTCGACCGGGAGCACGGCGGCGGGATCGCCGTGGACGCCTCGCTGTGCACCTCGGACCCGGACGTCTACGCGGTCGGGGACGTGGCCGCCGCCCACCACCCGGTGCTCGGGACCCGGCTGCGCGTGGAGCACTGGGCGAACGCCCTCAACGGCGGCCCGGCGGCCGCGCGGGCGATGCTGGGCCAGGAGGTCGCGTACGACAGGGTGCCGTACTTCTTCTCCGACCAGTACGACGTGGGTCTGGAGTACTCGGGCTACGCGCCGCCGGGCGGCTACGACCAGGTGCTGATCCGGGGGGACGCGGGCAAGCGCGAGTTCATCGCCTTCTGGCTCTCGGAGGGCCGGGTGCTGGCGGGGATGAACGTGAACGTGTGGGACGTCACCGAGCACATCCAGGCTCTGATCAGGTCAAAGACCCCGGTGGACCGCGAGGCCCTGGCGGACCCGTCCATTCCGCTCGCGTCCTTGATTCCGGCATGACGGGCCCCAGGGGGCCTGACGGGTTTGTCGGTGCCCGGCCGTAGACTTCACGGGTGGCAGGACGGATCAACGACGACGACGTGAAGGCGGTACGGGACGCGGTCCCGATCGACGCCGTGGTCTCCGACTACCTCCAGCTGCGCAACGCGGGCGGCGGCAACCTCAAGGGCCTCTGCCCCTTCCACGACGAGAAGTCCCCGTCCTTCCAGGTCAGCCCCAGCAAGGGCCTCTACCACTGCTTCGGCTGCCAGGCCGGCGGGGACACCCTCGACTTCATCATGAAGATCGACCACCTCTCCTTCTCGGAGGCGGTCGAGCGGCTCGCCGGCCAGGCGGGCATCACCCTGCGGTACGAGGAGGGCGGGTACACCGCCGGCACCAGCGGCCGCGGCGAGCGCATCCGGCTCGTCGAGGCCCACAAGGCCGCCGCCCAGTTCTACGTGGACCAGCTGGGCAGCCCCGAGGCGGAGATCGGCCGCAGGTTCCTGGCGGAGCGCGGCTTCGACCAGGCCGCGGCCGCGCACTTCAGCGTGGGCTACAGCCCGGCCGGCTGGGACCACCTGACCCGCTTCCTGCGCGGCAAGGGCTTCACCGACAAGGAGCTGATCACCTCCGGGCTCGCCCAGGACAGCCGCAGCGGCAAGCCCATCGACCGCTTCCGCGGCCGCCTGATGTGGCCGATCCGCGACATCAGCGGCGAGGTGGTCGGCTTCGGCGCGCGCAAGCTGCGCGACGACGACAACGGCCCCAAGTACCTGAACACCCCCGAGACCGCGATCTACAAGAAGTCCCAGGTCCTCTACGGCATCGACCTGGCGAAGAAGGAGATCGCGAAGACCTCGCGGGCCGTGGTCGTCGAGGGCTACACGGACGTGATGGCCTGCCACATGGCCGGAGTCACCACCGCGATCGCCACCTGTGGAACCGCCTTCGGCGGCGACCACATCAAGATCCTGCGCCGGCTGCTGATGGACAACGCCACCGCCGAGGTGATCTTCACCTTCGACGGCGACGCGGCGGGCCAGAAGGCCGCCCTGCGCGCCTTCGAGGACGACCAGAAGTTCGCCGCCGAGACCTCCATCACCATCGCCCCGAACGGGATGGACCCCTGCGACCTGCGGCTCGCCCAGGGGGACGCGGCGGTGGCCGCACTGGTGGACTCCCGTACTCCACTGTTCGAGTTCGCGCTGCGGCACATCGTCGCCCGGCACAACCTGGAGAATCCGGCGGGGCGCGCCGCCGCGCTGGACGAGGCGGCTCCGGTCGTCGCCAACATCAAGAACATCGCGATCCAGCACGAGTCGGCGGTCCAGCTCGCGGGCATGCTGGGCATCCGCGACGAGCAGTTCGTGGTCAAGCGGGTCGCGCAGCTGGCGCGGTGGGCGCGGGAGCGCGGCAACCAGCCCCAGCAGCAGGGCAGGGGCGGCGGCCGGCAGCAGTCGTACGAGTCCACCCCCACGCCCGCCGCCCAGCCGGCCGGGGGCCCCGCCCTGAACCTGCGCAGCCCGGCCCACCGCACCGAACGCGAGCTGCTGAAGCTGGCGCTGCAGCGCCCGGCCCTGGTCTCCCCCGCGTTCGACGCCTACGGGATCGACGAGTTCACCGCCCCGCCCTACGCGGCCGTGCGCCAGGCCATCCAGGACGCGGGCGGCGCCTCGCTGGGCACCGAGGACTACCTGACCCGGGTCCGCGAGGCCGCGCCGAACGACACCGTGCGCGCGCTGGTCACCGAGCTGGCGGTCGAGGCCATCCACGCGAAGACGGTGGACGAGGTGTACGCGGGCGTCCAACTGGTCCAGGTGCGGCTGCGCGCCGTGGACCGCCGGGTGCACGAGATCCAGGGCACCCTGTCCCGGCTCGGCCCGCAGGCTCCGCCGGAGCAACTGGCCGCCGTGCAGGAGGAGCTGTGGGTGCTCCAGCAGTACGGCCGACGCCTGCGCAACCGGGGTGCCGAGGGGCTCTGAGAGCCCGCGGCCCGGACCACCCCCGCCGGGGTCGGGTGTGTGCCGGGGTGCCCCCGCAGGGCGCCGAACGCAACCACCCTCACCCCTCCGACCCCTGGAAACGTTCGGCGCCCGAGGAGGTACCCCGGCGCGCGCCCGGCCCCGGCGGCCCGAATATGCGGCTCCGCCGCGTGGGGGCTCCGCCCCCAGACCCCCGGTCCTCAAACGCCGGACGGGCTGAACGGGCGCCTCAAACGCACGGCGAGGCTGGATCGGCCCGGCCGGAGCCCGCAGGGTGCGCGCCCTACCGTCGCAGCCAGTCCCCGCCCGGTATCTCCGTGCCCGACTCCGCCAGCCGGCGGGCCAGCAGTGGGGCCGCCACGTAGACCCAGGCGCGGACGGGCGTGCCGTCGGGGCGCAGGGCCTCGCAGGCGATCCGGTCGTACACGTTCCCCGGGCGGCCCGGGCCCCGGTACTCCTCCAGCAGGTCCAGCGCGGCCAACAGTTCCCCGTACGCGCCCGGCGTGGCGGTGATCAGGTCCCCGACGACGGCCGAGCCGCGCCGCTGGACCGCGTACGGATACCCGGGGCCGTCGTAGAGCGCCGCGTCCGGAAGGCTCGCGGGCTCTTCCGCGGCCGTGCGGCCGCGCAGGAACAGGTCGTGGTTGACCTCACCCGGCCGCAGCGTCCCGTAGACGAAGAACGGAAGCGGAGCGGGCGGGTCTTGTGGCCGGACGACCGATGTCACGGAGCCCTCCTTCGGGTATGGCGCGGCGGCCGCGGGCCGGGCCGAAAGTCCCGACTTTCCCGCGTCACTCCACCGTACGCACCGCTGTTACACAACCTCCCGGTGCCCGTGACCCCCGCCGTCTAGCGTCGGTCCCCCGACCCTTCCCGCCCCACGGTGCCCCCCTCACATGACGCCTTCGTCCCGCCGCTTCTCCGCCGCCCTGCTGTGCCTGTGCGCGGCCGTCGCCGCCGGCGGCTGCGCCACACCCGGCGGGCTCGGCGCGGCCTCGCCCGCGCCGCCCGTGTCCATGCAGCCCCGGCCCGAACCGCTCTGGCCGGCCTGGACCGAGTCCCCCGGCGCCGCGGTGGGCCGTCGGGAGCCCCCGCCGATGCCGCTGAAGAACGCCCCCGCGCCGGGCCCGAACGGACTGGTCGGGTTGGACGCCGGGCAGGTCGCCGGGGCGGACCCGCGGATGAAGCCGTACCTCGGGAAGGCCGACGCCCTCCGGGCTCCGGGCCGGGCAGGTGTGCGCCCGCCCGTCTACAAGGACCTGACGGGCGACGGGAACCCCGAACTGATCGTCGCCGCCGACGTGCCGACCGGCCGCTCGGCGCTGAGCGTCTACGCGGTGGCCGACGGAAAGATCGTCTCCGTCCTCTTCACGATCGGCCGGCAGCTGACGGCCGAGTCGATCGGCTCCGACCTGCTGGTCCGCATCGCCGCCGATGACGGCTCCGAGCAGGCCGTCCGCTACCACTGGGACGGCGACCGGATGTCGGTGGTCAACGACGAGCGGACCTTCCGCGAGACCGGCTCCGAGTGCGCCGTCGAATCCCCGGCGCCCGGCAGCTCCGCGCACGACGAGCGGAAGGCCCGGTGAGAGCCCCCCTGATCCGCTGCCGGCAGTTGGTGCGGGCGCTCGGCCTGCGCTGGAAGATCTCCGTCCTGCTCGCCGTCGGCTGCTCCCTCGTCGCGGTCGCCATCGGGCTCCTCATCCACGAGGCGCGCACCCGCCAGATCGGCGACGCGGCGCGCGCGAGCGCCACCGCCCAGCTGATCAGCGTACGGAAGCTGTACGAGCTCACCGGCCGGCTCGACTTCGACAAGGGCGGCGACGGCGACGGCCGGATCGACTCCCCGAACCTCCCCCACCCGCTGCGGGCCGCGGCCCTCGCCGGGCAGCGCAGCACCTACCTCGACTTGTCCGGCCCGGACCCGGCGGTGTGGGCCGCCCGGCCGATCGGCGGGGAACACGTGCTCTCCGTACGGCAGTCGCTGACGGCCGACCGCGACGAGCTGGCCGACCTGGACCGCAAACTCGTGGCGTACGGGGCGCTGGTCGTGGCGCTCGCGGCGACCGGCGGGGCGCTGCTCGCCAGCCGCCTGAGCCGGGAACTGCGGACGGCGGCGGAGACGGCCCGCCGGATCAGCGCGGGCGAACTGGACGCGCGGATCGGGCCGCCGGGGCCGCCGGGGAGCCGCGACGAGGTCGCCGAGCTGTCCTCGGCGGTCGACACGATGGCGGCCAGCCTCCAGCAGCGGCTTGAGGCCGAGCAGCGTTTCACCGCGGACGTGGCGCACGAGCTGCGGACCCCGCTGACCGGCCTGCACACCGCCGCCGAGCTGCTGCCCGCGGGGCGGCCGACGGAGCTGGTCCGGGACCGGGTCGCGGCGCTGCGGACCCTGACCGAGGACCTGCTGGAGGTGGCCCGACTCGACGCCAACAGGGAGGAGGCGCAGCTGGAGGCGCACCGGCTGGGCCCGCTGGTGGAGTCGGTCACGCGGCGCTCGGGGGTGCCCGCGCAGGTGTTCGGCGCGGCGCAGGAGGCGTACGTGCGCACCGACGTGCGGCGCCTGGAGCGCATCCTGACGAACCTGCTGGCCAATGCCCGGCGGCACGGCGGGGACCCGGTCACGGTGACGGTGGCGGGGACGACCGTGACGGTCCGGGACCGGGGGCCCGGTTTCCCGGAGCGGGTGCTGCGCGAGGGCCCGCAGCGGTTCCTGACGGGCACGACCGAGCGCGGCCAGGGCACGGGGTTGGGCCTGACCATCGCGCTCGGCCAGGCGCAGGTGATCGGCGCCAGGGTGACCCTCGCGAACGGGGAGCCTTCGGGTGCCGTGGCCACGGTGGCGCTGCCTTCGGCCTGAACCGTCCGCAAGGCGGCTGCTCACCCGGACGGGGTGGGGTGCCACGAATGGCCCCTCGCCCTCGCTGACGTGCGCAAACGCGGGGCGGCGGGCCGAGCGGGGCGATATCTGACGAGACATCAGCAGGCGCGCCTCGGGAGGGCCGGGTTACCTCGGAAACACGACCCCGTGTCTCCAGGAGAGCCCCATGCGCCGACGTACCGCACACGCGCTGACCGCGACCGCGCTGACCGCCGCCGCGTTCACCGGCCCGGTGGCGGGGGCGGCCCTGGCCACGGACCTCGGCATGGTGGGCTTCGCGCCCGGGGACTTCGCCCCGCTGGAGGTGTGGCCGAAGTCCGCCGCCCCCGGCGCCACGGTCACCGTGAACACCAGCGCCTGCGGCTCCGGCAGCCACGCCGAGGGCGATGCGACGACGGTCGGCGGCGGCCGGTTCAAGCTGGTCCCCACCACCCACAAGGAGGTGGTCGTGGGGCAGTTCCAGGTCGCCCGCGGCACCCACCCGGGGAGCTACGCCATCGGCGTGACCTGCGCGAACGGCAAGTTCGCCACCGGCGACCTGGTCGTCACCGAACGCGGCCCCCAGGGCCACGTCCACACCGGGGTGGGCGGTGGCACGACCACCACCACCGACCCCGCCAAGATCGCGGCGGGAGCGGCAGTGCTGGCCGCGACCGCCGTCGGCGGTACCTGGCTCCTGCGTCGCCGGGCGAGCGGCACGCGGAGCTGACGGACGCCCACCGCGGCTCCGGCCGCGGTCCGACCGGTACCGTCCCCCGTCGCCCACCCCGCGAGGTCCCCCCCGTTCGCGGGGCGGGCGACGGCCAGTCACCCCGACACGGACGCCGAGGGGAAATACGCATGGGTGGGGCCCAGAGGGGATTGCGGGGCCACGGCGGTCTCGTCGCGATCGCCGCCTGCGTCGGCATCTGGCTCGTGTCCAGCGGTTCCCGCGAGCCGGTCGGACCGCCGCTGCCCTCCCCCACCGAGGCCCTGACCGCCGGAGACGTCGGCCCGGGTATCGCGCCGCTCCCCGGCTCCCCTCCCCGGCGGATCCGGATCCCCTCCATCCGCGTCGACGCCCCGCTGACCGGACTCGGTCTGGAGCCGGGCGGCAGCCTCGAAGTGCCCCCGCCCGCCCGGCGCGACCTGGCCGGCTGGTACCGCGAAGGCACCACCCCGGGCGCCACCGGTACCGCGCTCGTCGCCGGGCACGTGGACGACTCCGCCGGCCCGGGGGTCTTCTACCACTTGGGCGCGCTGCGCCGGGGGGCGTCCATCGAGATCGCGCGCGCCGACGGGCGTACGGCGGTGTTCACGGTCCACGCGGTCGAGGTCTACGACGCCGGGGCCTTCCCCGACAGCCGTGTGTACGGCCCTTCGTCGCGCGCCGAGCTACGGGTGATCACCTGCGGCGGTGGATTCTCGCCGCGCACGGGCTACCGCGGGAACGTGGTCGTCTTCGCGCACCTCACGGGGACGTACTGACGACCTGGTGCTGTGGCCGGAAAGGTTTGCCGGGGCGCGGTGTTCGGTGCGGTGCATCGCGAGGCGGAGGACCGCGGCTCGTACTGGACGTACTCGCGCGGCCCGACAACGCGGCGAGGTGCCGTGCCAAGCGCCGCGACCCGGTGAACCTTTCCGGTCACAGCACTAGCCCCACTGTTCGAGGCCGAGCTTCACCACGAGCGCGCCCACCACCGTCAGCAGCACGGCGCGGACGAAGCCGCTGCCCTTCTTGAGCGCCATGTTGGCGCCGATCATGCCGCCGGCCAGGTTGAACACCGCCAGCAGCGCGGCCAACTGCCAAAGGACCATGCCCTGGTAGGCGAACATGGCGAGCGCCCCCGCGTTGGTGCAGGTGTTGACGATCTTGGCGGTCGCGGAGGCGGTGACCAGGTCGAGGTGGAGCAGGGCGGTCAGCGCGAGCACCAGGAAGGTGCCGGTGCCGGGGCCGATGAGGCCGTCGTAGAAGCCGATGCCGAGGCCGGCCAGTCCGATGGCCAGCAACACCCGCCGGCGGCTGACGGGCGAGGCGGCCGGGGCCGTACCGAAGGCGGGCCTGAAGAGCACGAATCCGGCGACGACCACCAGCACCACCATGATCAGCGGGCGGAGCGTGTCCTTGCCGATGCCCCCGGCGAGGGCGGCGCCGCCCATCGAGCCTGCGAGCGCGGCCAGGCCGATGCGGACGGCGAGCTTCACGTTCACCGGGGCCTTGCGCACGTACGTGATGGCCGCGCCGGCGGTGCCGACGATGGCCACGCCCTTGTTCGTGCCGAGGACGGTGGCGGGGTGGGCGTTCGGCAGGCCGAGGAGCAGGGCGGGCAGGAGCAGCAGGCCGCCGCCGCCCACCACCGCGTCGATCCAGCCGGCCGCCGCGGCGGCCACGCACAGCACGATGATCATGGTCATTGATATGTCAGGCACGGTCACGACCCTATGGAGCATTGGGTGTAGTCGCCATCAATCACCGGAAACTTGCGCAAAGATTGAGCCTTGCCGCTCCGCGACCCGGTCCGGGGCCACCGGAGCGGCCGGGTCCAGGACCGCCGTCAGCACGCTCGCGGCCAGAGCACTGGCCAGCCCCAGCCCGACCGCCAGGCGCTGCGCGGGCCGTACGCAAACCAGCGCGGAGGCCAGGGCGGAGTTCAAGGCGGAGTTCAGGGCGGACGGCCTGCCGGGCTTTCGGTGCCGGGCCGTCCGGGCTGCCGCGGCGACGGGCACGGGCACGGACACGGTGACGTGGAGCGGATGGCGCACGGTGCGGTGACCTCTCAGAAGCTGAAGCACTCGGAATGGACACGACCGGCCGGCACCCCGGCCCGCAGCAGCGCGGCCCGGGTCGCGTCGGCCATCCCCGGCGGCCCGCACAGGTACACGTCGTGCTCGGCCAGGTCCGGCACCAGCGCGGCCAGCGCCTGCGGAGCGAGCGGGTCGTAGGCGGCGCCCGACGGACCGAGCAGGTAGTGCAGCCCCGCCTGCCGCTCGGCGGCGATGGCCTCCAGCTCGGAGCGCAGTACGAGGTGCTCCTCGGCCCCGGCCCGGTAGAGGAGGGTGATGTCCCCGGGGCCGCCGGGCAGGGTCTCGAACAGGGCCCGCATCGGGGTGATGCCGACCCCGCCGGCGATGAGCAGCACCTTGGGCCGGGTCCGCCGGGCGGCGGTGAGCGCGCCGAACGGCCCGGTGGCCAGGACCCGCGTGCCGGGGCGCAGCCGACGGATCCGCCGGGAGTGGCCGCCGAGCCCCTTGACGGTGATCCGCAGGGTGTTCCCGTACACCGGCGCGGACAGCGAGAACGGCAGGGCCGTGTGCCACAGCCGCCGCTCCAGGAACCGCCAGCGCAGGAACTGCCCCGGCTCCGCGCGCAGCTCCGCCAGGTGCTCCCCGCGGATGACGACGGAGACCACCCCGGGCCCCTCGGCCCGCACCTCCGCCACCCGCAGTGCGTGCCGCAGGGCCTGCCGTACGGGGACCACCGCGCGGTACCAGACCAGCAGGACCGCGACCACGGTGTGGGCGAGCGTCCAGAACCAGGCGACCGGGGCGAGGTCGGGCCCGGCGATCTGGTGCGCGAAGGCGAGGGCGGCCGCGAGGTACACGAGCAGGTGGACGCCGCGCCAGGTTTCGTGCGACACCCGGCGGCGTACGGCCCGGGCGGAGGTCACGCCGACCGCGACCAGGAGGACGGTCCCGGCCGCGGCGGCGGCGAGCGCGGGGTAGCCGAGCAGCTCCCGGACGGCGGAGACCACGTCGACCTCCTCGTGCACGGCGTATCCGAGCAGGGCGAACAGCCCGTGCCCGAAGCAGAGCAGCAGGACGTACCGGCCGCCGAGGGCGTGCCAGCGGGCGAGCCGGTCGGCGCCGACGCCGTGCTCGACGGCGGGCACCCGGGCCATCAGGAACAGCAGCACGAGCACCCCGTAGCCGGCGAGCAGGCCGGTCAGGTGCGCGGCGGTGGCGAACAGCGCGTCGGGCCGGGCCGAGGGCCGCACCTGCGCCGCCCAGAGCAGTGCCACCACCCCCGCCCCGCCGAGCATCCCGCCCCTGACCCGCACCACCGCATCTCGCATACGAAGCACGCTAAGCGCCCGCGCGGGTGCCCGGCGGCGGCGCGGATGATCCTTAAGCCCGCCTTGAGGAACGCCTCACCGACCCTTAACCCCTGCGCTGAGGTCGGCGTTCCGTCCGGGTAACAGGGGCGATGCGGCGGGGAAACAGCGGCCGCGCACGCTCTTGCCATGACCTCGGAACAGCGTGTGGTGGTGATCGGCGGCGGCCTCGCGGGCCTGCGACTCGCCGCGCGGCTGAACGGTGCGGCGGCGGTGACCGTCCTCGGCGAGGAGAGCCACGTCCCGTACAACCGGGTGCTGCTCGCCGAGGTGCTGGCGGGCCGGTACGCACCGGAGGTGACCGCCCTCCCGGCGGTCGGGCCGGCTCTGCGGCGGGGGGTCCGCGCGGTCCTCGTCGACCGCGCCGACCGGACCGTCCACTGCGACGACGGCGCGGCGCTCCCGTACGACACCCTGGTGCTGGCCACCGGCTCGAACGCGGTGCTGCCGCCGCTGCGGGGGCTGTTCGAGCCGGAGGGCCGGGACCTCCCCGACGGGGTCCACGCCTTCCGCACGATGGACGACTGCCTGGCCTTGTCTGCGGCCGTACGCCCCGGGGTGCGCGTGGTGGTGATCGGCGGGGGACTCCTGGGCGTCTCGGCGGCCCGTGCGCTCGCCGCGCGGGGTGCGCAGGTGGTGCTGGCCCAGCAGGGCGAGCGCCTGATGGAACGCCAGCTGGACGCCGATGCCGCTGCGCTGCTGCACAGCCACCTGACCTCACTCGGCGTGGAGATCCACACGGAATGCCGGGTCCGCGGCCTGGTCACGACCGGTTCGCCCGCGGCTCCGCTGCCGGGTCTCCGCCCCGAAACGGACGGCATCAGCCGAAATCCAGCCCCTCCGGCGTTTGAGGAGCGGGGTCCGGGGCGGAGCCCCGGCAACGGCGCCGCACGGGGCAACCGCCGGGTCACCGGGGTCGAGCTCGCCGACGGGTACCGGCTCGACGCCGACGTCGTCGTGCTCGCCTGCGGCGTACGGCCCCGCACGGGACTGGCCCAGGCCGCCGGGCTGGAGATCCGCAAGGGCATCGTGGTCGACGACCAGCTCCGCACCAGCGACCCCCGCATCCACGCCATCGGCGACTGCGCCGAACACGCCGGCCAGGTGTACGGCCTGGCCGGCCCCGCCCTGGAGCAGGCCGACGCCCTCGCCGCGGTCCTGACCGGCGACCCCACCCCCTACGCCGGGACCCGCGCCCTCACCCGCCTCACCCTTCCCGGCACCGGGGACTCCCTCGATCTCGCCGCCTTCGGCGAGACCACCCCCCGCCCGGGCGACGACGTGGTCCGCCTCGCCGACGCCACCCGCCGGACCTACCGGAAGGTCGTCCTGCGAGGCGACCGACTCGTCGGCGGGGTGCTGCTGGGCGAGCTCTCCACGGTGGGGGCCCTCGCCCGCACCTGGGAGGGCGACGAAACACCGCACGACCTGTTCCACCTGCTCACCGACGACGGAGGCCACTGACATGACCGTGACCGAGCCCTTGCCCACGATCGTGCTCATCGGGCACGGCATGGTCGGCCAGCGCTACCTCGAAGCACTCGCCGAGCGCGGGGTCACTGCCACGCACCGGATCACCGTGCTCTGCGAGGAGCCCCGGCCCGCCTACGACCGCGTGCACCTGACGTCGTACTTCTCCGGCAGCACCCCCGAGGACCTGTCCCTGACGCCCCCCGGCTTCATGGCGGAGCACGGCATCGCCCTCCACCTCGACGACCCGGCCGAGCACATCGACCGGGCCGCCCGCACCGTCACGTCCCGCTCCGGGCAGGTGTTCCCGTACGACGTCCTGGTGCTGGCCACCGGCAGCTACCCCTTCGTGCCGCCCATCTTCGGCAAGGACGCGCCCGGCTGCTTCGTCTACCGCACCATCGAGGACCTCCTCGCGATCGAGGAGTACGCGAAGGGCCGCACCTGCGGCGCGGTCGTCGGCGGTGGGCTGCTCGGGCTGGAGGCCGCCGGCGCCCTGCAGGGGCTCGGGCTCGACACCCGCGTCGTCGAGTTCGCCCCGCGCCTGATGCCCGTACAGGTCGACGAGGGCGGCGGCGCCGCCCTGCTGCGCACCATCGAGAACATGGGCATCACCGTCCACACCGGCGTCGGTACCCAGGAGGTACTGATCGGCGAGGACGGCCACGTCAACGGAATGCGGCTGACCGACGGGTCCGCCATCGACACGGACCTGGTCGTCTTCTCCGCCGGTGTCCGGCCCCGCGACCAGCTGGCCCGCGCCGCCGGGCTGTACATCGGCGAGCGCGGCGGCATCACCGTGGACTCCCGCTGCCGCACCTCCGACCCGTCCGTCTACGCGATCGGCGAGTGCGCCCTGGCCGTCGACGGCCGGGTCTACGGCCTGGTCGCCCCCGGCTACGAGATGGCCGAGACCGCCGCCGACGATCTGCTGGGCCGGGAGAAGGAGTTCACCGGAGCCGACCTCTCCACCAAGCTCAAGCTGCTCGGTGTGGACGTGGCCTCCTTCGGCGACGCGCACGGCACCACCGCCGACAGCCTCGACGTCGTCTGGTCCGACTCCCGCTCCGGGGTCTACAAGAAGCTGGTCGTCTCCCCCGAAGGTGTCCTCCTCGGCGGGGTCCTGGTCGGCGACGCGGACTCGTACGGTCTGCTGCGCCCGCTCACCGGGAGCGTGCCGCCCGTCGCCCCCGAGCAGCTGGTACTGCCCCCCGGCCTCGGCGCGCCGGTCGCGCTCGGCCCGTCCTCGCTCCCCGACCACGCGGTGATCTGCTCCTGCCACAACGTCACCAAGAAGGCCATCACGGCCCACACCACCCTCCCCGAGGTCAAGAAGTGCACCAAGGCGGGCACCGGCTGCGGTGGTTGCCTCAAGGTGATCGGGCAGCTGCTGCCGGCCGCCGCCGACAAGGGACTGTGCGGCTGCTTCCCCTTCACCCGCGCCGAGCTGTACGAGATCGTCCGCACCCGCCGCCTGACCTCGTACGAGGAGCTCCTCGACGGGCACGGCCGCCCGGAGGCCCGCGGCGGCGACGGCTGCGAGGTCTGCAAGCCCACCGTCGGCTCGATCATCGCCTCGCTCGCTCCGACCCTCGGCGCGAGCGGCTACGTCCTCGACGGGGAGCAGGCCGCGCTCCAGGACACGAACGACCACTTCCTCGCGAACATGCAGCGCAACGGCTCGTACTCGGTCGTGCCGCGCATCCCCGGGGGCGAGATCACCCCCGACAAGCTGATCGTGATCGGCGAGGTGGCCCGGGACTTCGGCCTCTACACGAAGATCACCGGCGGTCAGCGGATCGACCTCTTCGGCGCCCGCGTGGACCAGCTCCCCCGGATCTGGGCCCGGCTCGTCGACGCCGGCTTCGAGTCCGGACACGCGTACGGGAAGGCCCTGCGGACGGTGAAGTCCTGCGTGGGACAGACCTGGTGCCGCTACGGGGTCCAGGACAGCGTGAAGATGGCCATCGACCTGGAGCTGCGCTACCGGGGTCTGCGCGCCCCGCACAAGCTCAAGTCGGCGGTCTCCGGCTGCACCCGCGAGTGCGCCGAGGCGCAGAGCAAGGACTTCGGGGTCATCGCGACGGCCGCCGGGTGGAACCTGTACGTCGGCGGCAACGGCGGGGCCACCCCGCGCCACGCCGACCTCCTCGCCCAGGACCTGTCGGACGCCGAACTGGTCCGGCTCATCGACCGGTTCCTGATGTTCTACATCCGCACCGCGGACCGGCTGGAGCGGACTTCCGCCTGGCTGGAGCGGCTGGAGGGCGGCCTGGAGCACCTGCGTGACGTGATCGTGCACGACTCGCTCGGGCTCTGCGCGGAGCTGGAGTCCCTGATGGCCGACCACGTGGCGCACTACCGGGACGAGTGGGCCGAGACGCTCCAGGACCCGGAGCGGCTGCGCCGGTTCGTGTCCTTCGTCAACGCGCCCGGCGCCCCCGACCCGACCGTGAAGTTCGTGCCCGAGCGCGACCAGGTCAAGCCCGACCTGGCCGTCCTGACGATCGGAGGAGTCCGATGACCGTGGAACTGCAGGTGGCGGAAGGCTGGCTGACGGTGTGCGAGCTGTCCGCCCTGACCCCCGGGCGCGGGGTGGCGGCGCTGCTGCCCGACGGGAGCCAGGCCGCGGTGTTCGTGGACCGCGCGGGGCACACGTACGCCATCGGGAACCAGGACCCCTTCACCGGGGCGCAAGTGCTCTCCCGGGGCCTGCTGGGTGCCGCGGCGGGCCGGCCCTTCGTGGCCTCGCCGCTGCTGAAGCAGCGCTTCGACCTGGAGTCGGGGCGCTGCCTGGACGACGAGGAGGTGGCGGTCCGGACGTACCCGGTGCGGACCGCCGCGACCTCGTAGCGGGCGGGGAAGCCGTTCGGCTCAGCCCTGGACGGCGGCCGGGTCCATCCACACGAACTCCCAGACGTGGTGGTCCAGGTCCTCGAAGGCGCGGCCGTACATGAAGCCCATGTCCATGGCCGGGCGGGGTTCGGTGCCGCCCGCCGCCAGGGCGGCGTCGACGATCTCGTCGACCTTCTCGCGGCTGTCGGCGCTCAGGGCCACCATCACCTCGGTGGTGGCGGAGGCGTCGGCGATCGGCTTGGTCGCGAAGGTCTTGAAGTGGGCCTCGGTCAGCAGCATCGCGAAGATCGTGTCGCTGATGACCAGACAGGCCGCGTTCTCGTCGGTGAACTGCGGGTTCGTGGAGTAGCCGAGCTTCTCCCAGAAGGCCTTGGTGGCGTCCAGGTCCTTGACCGACAGGTTGACGAAGATCATCTGGGGCTGGGACATCTCGGTCTCTCTTCTCTCGCGTGGTGTGCGCTGCTTTCGAGGGGTAGACCGGGGGCCCGGAGGAAACTCATCGCTCGTCGCGAAGTTTTTTCGAGATTTCTTCCAGGCCCCGCCCGGCGTGGCGAAACCGCAGGTCAGGCCACGGAGCGCAGCTCCAGCGCCGCCAGCGGGACGAAGCCGAGGCCGTCCTCGCTCTCCATGGACACCTCCCGGCCCGCGAGCCGCTTGTGCAGGGTCAGGGCGATCCGCTCGCCCTGCGCCTTGGCCCGCTCCGCGTTGGGCCCGCGGTGCAGCCCGTCGATGGTCGCGTGCCACAGCTGCACCCAGCGGCCGAAGTCCGCGGCGGTCATCGCCCGCGCCGAGTTCAGCGCGGCGTGCGGGGCGAAGGCGTTGCGGCGGTAGTCGGCGCTGCGGAAGAGGGCGCGTTCCCAGAAGTCGGTGATGCGGGGCAGGTGGACCTCCAGGTCCGTGCCCGCGATCTCGGTGAAGAACGGCCCGATCCGCGCGTCGGCGAAGGCGGCCGTGTAGAAGCGGCGCAGCACGACGTCGAGGTCGGCGCGGCCCGTGATGTCGGCGTCGGCGGCGAAGTGGTTCATGAGTCCACCATCCTCTCGCACCGGCGGCCTCCCCAGGGGAGAAAGTCCCACGCTGCCGGGGCGTCCGGCTCGCAGTAGCGTCGGGGCATGGCCGTCAAGAAGATCACCGAGAAGCTGTCGGACGAGGCCCTGGCCGCCGAGACCGGACGGGACTGGTCCGCGTGGTTCGCCGAGCTCGACGGGTGGGGTGCGACCGGGCACACGCACACCGAGATCGCTCGCCGGCTCGTGGCGGAGTACGGGGTGAGCGGCTGGTACGCGCAGTCCGTCACGGTCGGCTACGAGCAGGAACGTGGCATGCGCGAGGTCGGGCAGTCCTGCGACGGGGACTGGCAGACGAGCTCTTCGCGCACCGTGGGCGCCGCCGCCGAGCGGGTCACCGAGGCCTTCACGGACGGCGCGGTGCGCGAGCGTTGGCTGCCGCACGCGGATTTCTCCGTACGCACGCACCGGCCCGGCAAATCCGTCACCGCCGACTGGGACGGCGGCAGCAGCCGTATTTCCGTCTATCTCACCCCCAAGGGCCCGGACCGTACGCAGGTGGGACTGGGGCACACGAAACTGGCCGACGCGGACGCCGTGGCGGTCTACAAGGCCTTCTGGAAAGAGCGGCTCGACGCCCTGAAGTCCCTCCTCGAGGATTGAACTCGTAGCGGTCGCTCGTGCGTCATGAGGAATTGCCTTCACGTCAACTCGGTGCTCCTAGGTTCCTGGACGCGTGCGACCCGTGCCCGACCGGACACGGGGCCTTCCTCCCTCAGGAGTGACCGTGGAACGTCGTACCTTCCTGCGCGGCGCCGTCATCGGCTCGTCGGCCGCCGCCTTCGGCGGGACGCTGATGCACGGGGCCGCCTACGCGGCGCCCGCCCAGCCCGGCGCCGGGCCCTACGGGGCCCTCGGCTCGGCGGACGCGAACGGCATCATGCTGCCCGCCGGCTTCAGCAGCCGCGTGATCGCCCGGTCGGGCCAGAACGTCGGCTCCACCTCGTACAAGTGGCACAGCGCCCCCGACGGCGGCGCGTGTTTCGCCGACGGCACGGGCTGGATCTACGTGTCGAACTCGGAGATCAACCCCTCCGGCGGAGCGAGCGCGGTGAAGTTCAACTCGTCGGGCACCATCACCGGCTCCTACCGGATCCTCTCCAACACCCGGCAGAACTGCGCGGGCGGCAAGACCCCCTGGAACACCTGGCTGTCCTGCGAGGAGGTCAGCCTCGGCTACGTCTACGAGACCGACCCCTACGGCGTGAACGCGGCAGTCCAGCGCCCGGCGATGGGCAAGTTCAAGCACGAGGCGGCCGCCGCCGACCCGGTGCGTCAGGTGATCTACCTGACCGAGGACGAGTCGGACGGCTGCTTCTACCGCTTCATCCCCAACACCTGGGGCAACCTCTCCTCGGGCACCCTCCAGGTCCTGAAGGCCGGCACCGCCACCTCGGGCTCCTTCACGTGGCAGAACGTCCCGGACCCGGACGGCTCCCCGACGACCACCCGCACCCAGGTCTCCGGCGCGAAGAAGTTCAACGGCGGCGAGGGCTGCCACTACGCCAACGACACGGTCTGGTTCACCACCAAGGGCGACAACCGCGTCTGGCAGCTGAACCTCGCGAACAGCACGTACGAGCTGGCCTACGACGACTCGCTCGTCCCCGGCGGCGCGGCCCCGCTGACGGGCGTGGACAACGTGACCGGGTCCTCGTACGGCGACCTGTACATCGCCGAGGACGGCGGCAACATGGAGATCTGCCTGATCACCCCGGACGACGTGGTCGCCCCGTTCCTGCGGATCACCGGCCAGTCCTCCTCGGAGATCACCGGCCCCGCCTTCTCCCCCGACGGCACCCGCCTGTACTTCTCCAGCCAGCGCGGCACGAGCGGCAGCTCGACGGGCGGCATCACATACGAGGTGACGGGCCCCTTCCGAGTCTGACCCCTTCCGGGCGCATTCCCGGCCCCGCGTTTGAGGCGCGGGGGCTCGGGGCAGCGCCCCCGCAACTGCGCCGCACGGCACCACCGGCCGCACCCCGGCGGGTTCAACCCACCGGGGTGCGGCCACCGTCATGACGCCACGGCCCCACCCTTCAGCAGCGCAGCCCCCAGCGGCGTCACGGTGTGCAGCACCGCGTTCCCGTGCCGAAGCGTCGTCACCAGACCCGCCTCCCGCATCACGCACGCGTGCTGGCTCGCGGAGGCCAGCGAGACCCCGGCCCGGCGGGCCAGTTCACTGGTGGTGGCCCCGTCCCCTATGGCCCGCAGTACCACCGAGCGAGTGTGCCCGACGAGCTTGCCCAGGGTGCGGACCCGCTGCTCCTCCAGCGCCGGCCGCGCCGACTCGCCACCCGTCGGCGCGGAGGCCAGCTGCGCGGCGGCCGGGTAGACCAGCACCGGCGGCAGCTCCGGGTCGTGCAGGGTCACCGCGGTGCGCCGGCAGAAGAAGGACGGCTGGAGCAGCAGCCCGCGCCCCCGTAGCCGTACGTCCCGGTCCACGGGGTAGTCGCACTCCAGCACGGGCGCCCGCCAGCGCAGCATCGGCGGCAGCGAGGCCAGCAGTTCGTCCGCGCCCCCGTCCAGCAGGGCGCGCCCGCGCGCGGCCCGCTCGGCCTCGATCTGGGCCTGGATGTGGGTCCAGTACGGCTCCACGGCCGCGCGGTGGTACGCGCGCAGCTCGCCCAGCAGCCTGGGCAGGTGCTTGGTGCCGTCCTCCATGAACTCCCGCAGCCGCGGCGACACGCCCGCGCCCGCGCCTCCGGCACCGACGCCACCGGCACCGGCACCGCCGCCCAGCAGTCGCAGCTCCCGCCGCATGCGCTCGGGGCGGATGCCGCGCAGGGCGTCGAGGCCCACGTCCCACCCGTACTGCCCCTCGACGGGCGTCAGGAAATCAGGAAAATAACCCTTGCTCGGTATAACCATACCGAGCATGCGTGTTTCACTGTTCAACCTGATTCGTGATTCCGTCCGCCATTCACCGAACAACCGGACATCTCGCCGGTCTCTTAAGCGATGAAAGCTGAGAATCGTTTCCCACAACGCATCGGGACGCCCTGCCATCCGTACGCGTGCCAGGTCCACTCCAGTGAAATGGATACGCAGCACCGAACCCCCACCTGTGCAACCGCAATCCCCCCGCCCCATGAGTATGCATGCCGTCACACGTGGTCACCACGCCCTTTCGGCCACAGTTGAAACCCCTTTCGGCAGAGCCGTGACAACCGAAATCCTGTACTCCGCCGGGCACACTCCGATGCGACCGAAACGCTCCGCGAAGGCCGTGGGGGGCTTTGCGGGGCCTGGCGGTCGGTCGCACGGGAAGCGCCGACGTGCCCGGCAGAATGACAGCGGCGGTGGACGGGTGGGGATCCGTCCACCGCCTGCTGGCGTAAAGGTTTGTTGAACAAGAAAAAATAGGCGCGTCTGCCCTCGGGGGTCAGGGATCCCGGGGGCAGACGCGCCGTCTTGGAGGGCCTTCTCAGGGCCGGGGGTCAGCGGCTGTCGCTGCCCTTCGCCTCGGCGGCCGCACGACCGGCCTCCAGGCGCGCCACCGGAATCCGGAAGGGCGAGCAGGAGACGTAGTCGAGGCCGACCTCGTGGAAGAAGTGGACGGACTCGGGGTCGCCGCCGTGCTCACCGCAGACGCCGAGCTTGAGGTCGGGGCGGGTGGCCCGGCCCAGCTTGGCCGCGTGCCGGACCAGGGAGCCGACGCCGTCCTTGTCGATGGTCTCGAACGGCGAGACCCCGAAGATGCCCTTCTCCAGGTACGCGGTGAAGAAGCTGGCCTCGACGTCGTCGCGGGAGAAGCCCCACACCGTCTGGGTCAGGTCGTTCGTGCCGAAGGAGAAGAACTGCGCGGCCTCGGCGATCTGGTCGGCGGTCAGCGCGGCGCGCGGCAGCTCGATCATGGTGCCGATGGTCAGCTTGAGGCTGGTGCCGGTGGCGGCCTCGACGTCGGCGATGACCTGGTCGGCCTCCTCGCGGACGATCTCCAGCTCCTGGACGGTGCCCACGAGCGGGACCATGATCTCGGCGCGGGGGTCGCCCTTGGCGTTCTTGCGCTCGGCCGCGGCCTCGGCGATCGCCCGGACCTGCATCTTGAACAGGCCGGGGATGACCAGGCCGAGGCGGACGCCGCGCAGACCCAGCATCGGGTTCTGCTCGTGCAGCTTGTGCACGGCCTGGAGCAGGCGCAGGTCGTTCTCGTTGGCGTCCTTGCGGGACTCGGCGAGGGCGACGCGCACCGACAGCTCGGTGATGTCGGGCAGGAACTCGTGCAGCGGCGGGTCGAGCAGGCGGACCGTGACGGGCAGGCCGTCCATCGCCTCGAACAGCTCGACGAAGTCCTTCTTCTGCAGCGGCAGGAGGGCACTCAGTGCCTCCTCGCGCTCCTCGTCGGTGTCCGCGAGGATCAGCCGCTCCACCAGTTCGCGGCGCTCACCGAGGAACATGTGCTCGGTGCGGCACAGGCCGATGCCCTGGGCGCCGAAGCGGCGGGCGCGCAGCGCGTCCTCTGCGTTGTCGGCGTTGGCACGCACCCGCAGGCGGCGGACGCGGTCCGCGTAGGCCATGATCCGGTGCACGGCGGCGACGAGCTCGTCGGCGTCGTCGGCGCCGGCGTGCATGCGGCCCTCGAAGTATTCGACGACCGGGGAGGGTACGACCGGTACCTCACCGAGGTAGACCTTGCCGGTGGAGCCGTCGATGGAGACGACGTCTCCCTCTTCGATGACCGTTTCGCCGACCGTCATCCGGCGGCGCTTGGTGTCGACGTCGAGCTCCTCGGCGCCGCAGACACAGGTCTTGCCCATGCCGCGGGCGACGACGGCCGCGTGGGAGGTCTTGCCGCCGCGCGAGGTCAGGATGCCCTCGGAGGCGATCATGCCGTCCAGGTCGTCCGGGTTGGTCTCGCGGCGGATCAGGATGACCTTCTCGCCCGAACGGGACCACTTGACGGCCGTGTACGAGTCGAAGACGGCCTTGCCGACCGCCGCGCCCGGGGAGGCGGCGATGCCGCGGCCGAGCAGCTCGGTCTTGGCGCCCTCGTCGAAGCGCGGGAACATCAGCTGGGCCAGCTGGTGGCCGGTGACGCGCTGGAGGGCCTCGGCCTCGTCGATCAGGCCCTGGTCCACGAGCTGGGTGGCGATGCGGAAGGCGGCGCCGGCGGTGCGCTTGCCGACGCGGGTCTGCAGCATCCACAGCTGGCCGCGCTCGATGGTGAACTCGATGTCGCAGAGATCCTTGTAGTGGTTCTCCAGCGTCGTCATGATCGTCATGAGCTGGTCGTACGAGGCCTTGTCGATGGCCTCCAGGTCCGCGAGCGGCACGGTGTTGCGGATGCCCGCGACGACGTCCTCGCCCTGGGCGTTCTGGAGGTAGTCGCCGTAGACGCCCGCGTGGCCGCTGGCCGGGTCGCGGGTGAAGGCGACGCCGGTGCCGGAGTCGGGGCCCAGGTTGCCGAAGACCATGGAGCAGATGTTGACCGCGGTGCCCAGGTCGCTCGGGATGCGCTCCTGGCGGCGGTAGAGCTTGGCGCGGTCGGTGTTCCACGAGTTGAAGACCGCCTCGACGGCGAGGTCGAGCTGCTCGCGGGCGTCCTGCGGGAACTCGCGACCGGCTTCCTTCGCCACGATCTTCTTGAAGACCTTGACCAGCTTCTTCAGGTCGGCGGCGTCGAGGTCCGTGTCGACGGTGACCTTCTTGGCGGCCTTGGCCTCGTCGAGGGCGTCCTCGAAGAGCTCCCCGTCGATGCCGAGGACGGTCTTGCCGAACATCTGCACCAGGCGGCGGTACGAGTCCCACGCGAAGCGCTCGTTGCCGGCCTGGGCGGCGAGGCCGGTCACGGACTCGTCGGAGAGGCCGATGTTGAGGACGGTGTCCATCATGCCGGGCATCGAGAACTTGGCGCCGGAACGCACGGAGACCAGCAGCGGGTCGTCCGACTGGCCGAGCTTCTTGCCCATCTTCGTCTCGAGGGCGGCAAGGTGGGCGCTGACCTCGTCGCGCAGCGCGGCCGGGGCCGTACCGCTTTCGAGGTAGACCTTGCAGGCCTCGGTGGTGATGGTGAAGCCGGGGGGCACCGGGAGACCAAGGTTGGTCATCTCGGCGAGGTTGGCTCCCTTGCCGCCGAGAAGGTCCTTGAGGTCGCGGTTGCCCTCGGTGAAGTCGTAGACGAACTTCTGATCTTTGTTTTCCGACACGGGTCTCGACTCCTCGAGGCTCGGTGGCTGCCCTGACGGCCAGGAACATACCCAGATCGAAGGCTTATGGGTACGTCCACTTGGCCGTCATACGGCTGTAACCACCCGTGCGCCAGCAGATCGAAAGTAACTCACGAGTAATCAGAAAGTACGAAGACCGTTCACAACCCGAAGGGAGGGAGGGCGTTTGAGGCATGTCCCCGCTCGGATGAGCGATCATCGATACATTTGCGTTCAAGTATTGAACACACAAAGGGTGGCACCCAGTGCCACCCTTTGAAAGTCTTACCCGTGACTTCTGCGCTCATCTGAGCGAAACCTCACCCATGCGTGGCGTATATCACGCGCCACGCAGGGCGATTTGTCAGCCGCCGGAGGTGTCCAGTTCGGCTTCCTCGCTCACACCCGCGCAGTCGTACGGGTCCTTCAGCCAGCCCTCCGGCAGGACAACTCGGTTGTTTCCGGACGTCCGGCCACGCGGGCCGTCCGCGCTCTCGGGCCAACCCTGGTCCAGGTCCAGCTCGCTCAGATGAGCGTCAAGTTCGGCCAGCGAAGAGGTCACCGCGAGCCTGCCCCGCATCTCGGAGCCCACCGCGAAGCCCTTGAGGTACCAGGCGACGTGCTTACGGAAGTCGATCACCCCGCGCGCCTCGTCCCCGATCCACTCCCCCAGCAGCTGCGCGTGGCGGAGCATGGTGCCCGCGACCTCGCGCAGCGTGGGCTTGTGGAAGTCCTCGGGACGCCCCTCGAAGGCCGCCACGAGGTCGTTGAACAGCCACGGCCGCCCCAGGCAGCCGCGCCCGACGACCACGCCGTCGCAGCCGGTCTCGCGGACCATGCGCAGCGCGTCCTCGGCGCACCAGATGTCGCCGTTGCCGAGCACCGGGATCTCCGGCACGTGCTCCTTGAGCCGCGCGATGGCGTCCCAGTCCGCGGTGCCGCCGTAGTGCTGGGCGGTGGTGCGGCCGTGCAGGGCGATGGCGGTGATCCCCTCCTCGACGGCTATCCGGCCGGCGTCGAGGTAGGTGAGGTGCTCGTCGGTGATGCCCTTGCGCATCTTCATGGTCACCGGCAGGTCGCCGGCGCCCGCGACGGCCTCGCGCAGGATCGCGCGCAGCAGGTTCCGCTTGTAGGGCAGGGCCGAGCCGCCGCCCTTGCGGGTCACCTTGGGCACGGGGCAGCCGAAGTTCAGGTCGATGTGGTCGGCACGGTCCTCTTCGACGATCATGCGGACCGCCTTGCCGACCGTCACGGGGTCGACCCCGTACAGCTGAATCGACCGGGGCTTCTCGGTCTCGTCGAAGTGGATCAGCTGCATGGTCTTCTCGTTGCGCTCGACCAGGGCGCGTGTCGTGATCATCTCGCTCACGAACAGCCCCTTGCCGCCCGAGAACTCCCGGCAGAGGGTACGGAACGGGGCATTGGTGATGCCGGCCATGGGGGCGAGCACCACCGGGGGCTGCACGGTGTGCGGGCCGATCGCGAGAGGCGGGGGGAGCGTGGTCATCCGCCCATTGTCCCGCATGCCGCGCCCATGGGTGCGGACGTACCATCGGCCGCATGATCGAGACGAGTTCCAGGCAGCGCACGCTCGTCCTGGCGATCTGCTGCATGAGCCTGCTGATCGTCAGCCTGGACAACACCGTCCTCAACGTCGCGCTCCCCACCATGCGCGGTGACCTGCACGCCTCGGTCGCGGGCATGCAGTGGACCATCGACGCCTACACCCTCGTGCTGGCCTCGCTGCTGATGCTCATGGGCTCCACCGCCGACCGGATCGGGCGGCGCAAGGTGTTCGTCACCGGCCTGGTGCTCTTCACCGCCGGTTCCCTGCTGTGCTCGCTCGCCCCCGGACTGGAGTGGCTCGTCTTCTTCCGGATGGTCCAGGCGGTCGGCGGCGCGATGCTCAACCCGGTGGCGATGTCGATCATCACCAACACCTTCACCGATCCGGCCCAACGGGCCCGGGCCATCGGCGTGTGGGGCGCGGTCGCGGGCATCTCCATGGCCGCGGGGCCCCTGGTCGGCGGTCTGCTGGTCGATTCCGTGGGCTGGCGCTCGATCTTCTGGGTCAACCTGCCGATCGGGCTCGCGGCGCTCGTGCTGACCCTGCGCCACATCCCCGAGTCCCGGGCGGCCCGGCCGCGGCGCCCGGATCCGGTGGGACAGCTGCTGGTCATGGCCCTGCTCGGCTCCGTGACGTACGGGATCATCGAGGCGCCGACCGCCGGCCCGCGCTCGCCGCTGATCGTGGGCTGCGCCCTGGTGGCCGTCGTCTCGCTGGTGGGTCTGCTGCTCTACGAGGCCCGGCGCGAGGAGCCGCTGATCGATCTCCGGTTCTTCCGGAGCGCGCCGTTCAGCGGGGCGACCGTGATCGCGGTCAGCGCCTTCGCCTCGATGGCCGGCTTCCTCTTCCTGAACACCCTGTACCTCCAGGACGTCCGGGGGCTGGACGCGCTGCACGCCGGGCTCTACATGCTGCCGATGGCCGCCATGACCTTCGCCGTCGCTCCGCTGTCGGGGCGGCTCGTGGGCAGCCGCGGGCCCCGGCTGCCGCTGCTGATCGCGGGCGCCGCGATGGGCGGGAGCGGGCTGCTGTTCGCCGCCTTCGGGGGCGAGACGTCCACCGCGCTGTTGTTCACCGGGTACGTGCTCTACGGCCTCGGCTTCGGCATGGTGAACGCCCCGGTCACCAATACGGCCGTCTCCGGGATGCCGCGCTCCCAGGCGGGCGTCGCCGCCGCGATCGCCTCCACCAGCCGCCAGACCGGCAGCACGCTGGGAGTCGCCATCGTCGGCGCGGTCCTGGCGGCCGGGCTGGCGGACGGCCGTGAGTTCACCGGGGCGGCGATCCCGGCGTGGTGGATCATCACGGTGTGCGGGGCGCTCGTCCTGGTGCTGGGCGCGGCGACGACCAGTGCCTGGGCGCTGGGTACGGCGGACCGCGCGGCCCGCGCCCTGGAGGAGCCCGTCAACCCTGCGGCGGAAGCGGGCGTCCCGCGCGCGTGAGGCCCTGGCGGGCCGCTATTCGTCGCACTTGAAGTCCTCGGCCGAGGTGTTGACCCGGTCGAGGAGGCCGCGCAGGAGCTCGCGCTCCTGACCCGTCAGACCGGCGAAAATGCCGCCTTCGACCTCGTCGAGGGCGGCGTTCGTCGTGCCCAGGGCGGCTTCGCCCGCCGCGGTGATGGCCACGTTGTGGCGGCGGCGGTCGGCCGGGTCCCGGCGGCGTTCGGCCAGGCCGTCGCCCTCCAGGTCGTTCAGGATGCCGACGAGCACGCTCGGGTCGACCTCCAGCCGATCGGCGAGGGCCCGCTGGCTGATGGGGCCGTCCTCCAGGTGCATCAGCGTCATCGCGTGCCGGGGGGTGAGCCCGGCGGCGCTGAGCGCCTTCTTCATGCGGGTCTGGGTGATCGATCCGTGCCAGGCGAGCAGCAGGCCCAGCCGCTGCGGGGGGTGCGGTCCGTCCTGATCTGCCGTCATGTGTCACATCGTAGCAATGGAGAAATGATTGCATGGATCATATCGTTGATGCTATTCAATGATTAGCAATCATCGACTGTTGGAGATTTCCATGTTCATCGCCTACGCCGTCGTCGGCGGCCTCCTCGCCCTGGTCCTCACGGCTTCCGCCACCTTCACGCTCCAGCGCAACGACCAGATCGTCGCGAGCATGCGACGCGTCCAGGTCCCGGACTCCTGGCTGCCGCGACTGGCCGGCCTCAAGGCGGCCGGCGCGATCGGCCTGGTCGCGGGCCTGTGGGTCACTCCGCTCGGCGTCGCCGCGGCGACCGGCGTGACCCTCTACTTCGTCGGCGCGGTCATCGCCCACCTGCGCGCCAAGGACTACGAACTCGCCCCGGCGGCCGTGCTCACGCTGGTCGCGGCGGCCGCGCTGGCGCTGCGGACCCTGGCCTGACACTGACGAGTGACAGATATTGAAATCTGTCACTCGTCATGCCATTCTCGTTTCATGACGACGAACGAGAGCACCATCGCGACCACCGACCACCGCGGCCACCGCACCCTCGGCAGCACCGGCCCCGACGTCTTCCCGTTGGGGCTGGGCTGCATGGGGATGTCCGCCCTCTACGGGACGGCGGACCGCGCCGAGTCCATCGCGACCATCCACGCCGCCCTGGACGCCGGCGTCACGCTGCTCGACACCGGCGACTTCTACGGCATGGGCCACAACGAGCTGCTGATCAACGAAGCCCTGCGCACCGCGCCCGCCGCGGCCCGCGAGCAGACACTGACCAGCGTCAAGTTCGGCGCCCTGCGCACGGTCGAGGGTGGCTTCACCGGCTACGACGGCCGGCCCGAGGCCGTCAAGAACTTCCTGGCCTACTCGCTCCAGCGGCTCGGCCGGGACCACATCGACATCTACCGGATCGCCCGCGTGGACCCGTCCGTGCCGATCGAGGAGACCGTCGGAGCCATCGCCGAGGCGGTCGAGGCCGGGCACGTGCGCCACATCGGTCTCTCCGAGGTCGGCGCCGACACCCTGCGCCGGGCCGCCGCCGTGGCCCCGATCGCCGACCTCCAGATCGAGTACTCGCTGATCTCCCGCGGCATCGAGGCCGAGATCCTGCCGACGGCGCGCGAGCTGGGCATAGGCGTGACCGCGTACGGGGTGCTCTCCCGCGGCCTGATCAGTGGCCACTTCACCCGGGACCGTACGCTGGGCCCGGGCGACTTCCGCGGTATGAGCCCCCGCTTCCAGGGCGACAACCTCGATCGGAACCTCGATCTGGTCGACGCCCTGCGCAAGGTCGCCGAGAGCAAGGGCGTGAGCGTCGCCCAGACCGCCATCGCCTGGGTGCTCTCCCGCGGCGAGGACATCGTGCCGCTGATCGGCGCCCGGAGCCGGGAGCGGCTGGCCGAGGCACTGGGTGCCATGGAGATATCCCTCGGCGACGCCGACCTGGCCGCGATCGAGGAGGCCGTGCCGGTCGGCGCCGCGGCCGGGGACCGTTATCCGGCGGCGCAGATGGCCCACCTCGACAGCGAGCGCTGAGCCGGCGGTACGGTCTTGTCCATGCCCCCTGCCGCGACTGAGCCCCTGACACCCGAGCGCATCCTCGAAACCACCGAGGAAGTGCTGCGCCGCTTCGGCCCGACCAAGGCGACCGTGGTGGACGTGGCCCGCGCCCTGGGCGTCAGCCACGGCAGCGTGTACCGGCACTTCCCGTCGAAGGCCGCCCTGCGGGAGGCCGTCACGGACCGCTGGCTCGCCAAGAGCGTCGTCATGCTGGAGGAGATCGCCTCGGCGCCCGCCGAGAGCGCGTCCTCCAAGCTGGAGACGTGGCTGGAGGCGCTCTTCGAGGCCAAGCGGCACAAGTCCGGCGACGATCCCGAGCTCTTCGCCACCTACACGGTGCTGCTCGCCGAGAACAGCGGTGTGGTCGAGACACACCTGAACGAGCTGATCGACCAGTTGGCCCGGATCATCGCCGAAGGTGTCGCGGCGGGCACGCTCGCCGCCGATGACGTGCCGGCGGCGGCCCGTGCGGTCTTCTACGCCACCGGCCGCTTCCACGACCCGCAGTACGCGGCCGACTGGCACTCGCCCACGATCCTCGCCGAGTTCGAGGCGGTGACCGCTCTGGTCATCCGGGGCCTGCGCGCCTGACGCGGAGATCGAACCTGTCCGGAACGAGTCGGTCCGGACGGCTTGGTGATCATTTTAGTGGCCTCGCCTTGTACATGTCATCGACATGTCCTTACGGTCCCCCTACCGCACTCATCAGGCACGTTCCAGGGGGAACCTTGTCAGCCCAAGTAGCCCGACCCGCACCTCCCGCCCGCTCAGGGGCCGCGACCGCCCTCGGCTGGATCCTGACCATCGGCCTCAATGTGGTCGCGCCGATCATCACCTACAACACGCTCGTCGACGATCACGGTTGGAGCGAGTTCTCGGCACTGCTCCTCAGCAGCGCCTGGCCGGTGCTCGACAGCGTCATCAGCCTGGCCTGGCGGCGCAAGCTCGACGAATTCGCCGTCGTCACCCTGGTCTTCATCGTGATCACGGCCGTCGTCTCGCTCGTCGGCGACCACTCGGCCAGGACCCTGCTGATCAAGGACTCCGCGGTGACGGGCCTGTTCGGGCTGCTCTGCCTGTCCACGCTGGCCGCGGCGCGCCCGCTGATGTTCTACTTCGGCCGCAAGTTCGCCACCGACGGCACCCCGGAGAGCACCGCCTGGTGGAACGGCCTGTGGCAGTACGAGGGCTTCCGCACCACCATGCGCACCATGACCCTGGTCTGGGGCGTGGCCTACGTGATCGAGGCACTGGTCCGGATCGTGCTGGCGTACGTCCTGGACACCAAGACCATGGTCACCCTCAGCCCCGTCATGATCTACGGGGTCCTGGGCGCGCTGGGCATCTGGACCGCGCTCTACGGAAAGCGGTCCCAGGCCGAGGGCGAGCGCCGCGCGGCCGAGGCGGCGGCCGCCGCCGAGCAGTCCACGGCGATCTGACCGGACCGCGGGAAGCGAAAAGACCCGTGGGCCCGGGGGCGGGTAGCCCCGCCGGGCCCCCGGCATGTTTAATTGCCCCC
>NZ_JBHWJY010000050.1:0-64244 GCF_042731135.1 Streptomyces sp. NPDC059874 | reverse complement strand
CCACCCCCCAGGCCATGCGTTCGACAGGGGGAGAAAGTCATGCCAACTCCGGAGGCCGGACGCCCCATTGCGGGGCCACCAAGAAGGTAATGGGGATCAGACAGGCCTTAGTGCTGTGACCGGAAAGGTTCACCGCCACCTTCCAGCGCCGCCACCAGCTGGGGCAGCTTGCCGTCGGCCGCGATGAGGGCAAGGTGATCGTGGTAGTCCCGGCTGCTGACGATCAGGCCGTCACGGACCCGCAGCACCTGGACGTTGGCGGCTTCGAACGTCCGCCCGGTCGGGCGGTGGTGCACCTGGTAGTCGAACTCGGCGACGACCACCTCGGCGTCGTCGGTTTCCCGGACGACCACGTTCACCGGGGTCAGCTCGACGGGCGAGCTCGCGGCGACCTGGGCGAACCGCTCCTCCAGCGCGGCCCGCCCCACGATCCGGCGCGGGCCCACCGGTTCGAAGACGGTCTCCACCACGGCGTCCTCGGCATAGAGCTCGGCCAGCTCCGTGAACCTCCCCGCGCCGATGCCCTCGATCAGCTTCTGGAAGACCTCGCGCGGCGACAGCGTTTCAGACATGCCCAACCTCCAGTGAGATCCACGTCTAGAATCGGACTAGCGACTCCGTTTACACGATACGGACTGGCGACTCCGGTTGTCCAGGGTGACTCTGCCGTCGACGAAGAAGGGTGGGAAACGGATGGGTGGCGCTCAGGAACGCCCACTGCGGGCGGATGCGGCCCGCAACCGGGCCAGGCTGCTCGACACTGCCACGGAAGTGTTCACCAGCCGCGGCCTCAGCGTGCCGACCGAGGAGATCGCCCGAGCCGCCGGAGTCGGAGTCGGCACGCTCTTCAGGCACTTCCCCACCAAGGAGGCACTGTTGGAGGCGGTGATGGTGCGCAGGCTCGAGGCGATGGCGGCCAGGACCGCGCAGCTGGCCGCCGAGACCGGGCCCGCCGACGCCTTCTTCGCCTGCTTCCGCCTGGTGGTGGAACAGTCCGCGGGGAAGAACGAGTTCACCCAGGCGCTGGCCGCGGCCGGGGTGGACGCGCACGCGTCCCTCCAGGGGCCGACCATCGAGATCCAGGCCCGGCTGTCCGATCTGTTGGCCGGTGCGCAACGGGCGGGCGCGGTCCGCCCGGAACTGGGCCTGGCGGAGTTCATCGCCCTTCTGGCCGGTACGGGCAGGGCGATCGAACAACTCGGACCGGATCCGGCGTCTCGGGAGCGGATCTTCGAGGTGATCTTCGACGGCCTGCGGCCGCCACGCTGCGCTACTTGACCAACCGGAAGCCGGGCTGCCCTCCCCAGGCCCGCAGGAACTCCGCCGCGCCCAGCACATTCGGCCGGCCGCCGTCGGTGATCCCCAGAACGCCTTCAAGGCCGACGACGGACGACGCCTGTCCGTCCAGCAGCTCGGCCTTGGCCACACCTCCGATGACGTCCATGACGGCGGCGGTCAGCAACGCCGTGGCCGCGTGGTCGATCCCGCGGTTGCAGCAGGCGCTGACGTTGACGGCGTGGGTCGGCCTGAAGCCGAGGACGGCCTCCACCTCGGGCTCGTCCTCGTGTTCGGCCTCGAAGAGGTCCGCGTCACCGACACCCGGGCCCATCAGGTAGACCAGGAAGGGCCGACGCGAGTCCTCCTCCCGCCCGTCCTCGAAACCCAGTCGCTCAGCGGGCACGTTGACGTCGAAGAACCCGGGTCGCTTCTCCTCGAAGCGGGAGGAGAGCGCCACCATCAGCGCGCGGAGCTCCCGCAGTGCGGCCGGGGGGACGGGCTCCGCCAACTCGATCACCAGCGTCGGACCAGACATGCCGGGAGCCTACTTCTCGACCGGCTCCGCCACCGCTCAGTTCTTTCCGTACCGCGCCTGCGCGAGTCACGATGCCGCGGGCCTGACCAGACACTCAGAGGCCTACCGGCCCGTCCGGTGCCGCGAGTGCCGCGTCGATCATCCGGCGGGATACGGAGGTCAGTTCGGCCAGGTCGGGGGCCGGACGGGAGCGGGCGAGGGCGCCGGCCAGACGGTCGTAGAGCAGTCCGTCCGTCCAGGCCGCCAGCAGCTCGGCGGCCTCCGCGGGTCGTTCGGCCCCGAGTGCGGCGAGGATCGCGGCCGCGCGGGACCGGGCCCCCTGGCCGGCCCGGTGGAGATCGGCCTCCAGTTCGGGGTTGCGGGCGGCCTCCAGGCTGAGTTCGAAACGGGCCAGTTGGCGTCCGCGCCCCACCGTCAGCCAGCGCAGCAGCAGTCCGGCCAGCGCCGCCGCGGCCACGTCCGGGTCGGACAGCGCGGAAGCGGACGGGCCATCCGTGTCGAGGTCGCCGAGGTCCAGCTCCGCGAGGCGCTGGTAGCAGGCGCCGATCAGGGCCGTCCTCGTACGGAAGTAGTACGAGGTGCTGCCCGCCGGCAGCCCCGCCGCGCCGTCGACCGCCCGGTGGGTGAGCCCCCGGAGCCCGGCGGCGGCCACGAGGTCGATCGCGGTGTCGGCGATCAAAGTTCTGCGATCCGTGGACATGTCCTCACTCTACAGCTGTAGAGTGAGGACATGAGCCTCTACGGATGTAGAGGACGAGTGGAGAACGGGAGGGAGCGTCATGTCGGCACTTCGACGTCGTGTGGTCGTGGCAGGTGCGGGGATAGGTGGACTCACCGCGGCGGTCGCCCTGCACCGACGCGGCTGGCGGGTGACCGTGTGCGAGCGGGCACCCGGGCCGTCCGCCGTCGGGGCCGGGATCGTGCTCGCCCCCAACGCCCTGCGCGCCTTCGACGCCATCGGGTTCGACGCCACCCGCGCCGCGGGGCAGGCCCTCCCCGCCGCGATGGGGCTGCGGCGCCCGGACGGCGGCTGGCTGAACCGCGCCGACACCGTCGCGCTCACGGCGCGGTACGGCCGGCCGCCGCTCGCCCTGCACCGCTCGGCGCTCGCCGACGCCCTGGCCGCCGAACTCCCCGACGGCACGATCCGGTACTCCTGCGCCGTCACCGCCGTGGACGACGCGGTCGGCCGCCCGGTGGTCCGTACCGCCGCGGGCGACCTCGAAGCCGACCTCGTCCTCGCCGCCGACGGCATCCACAGCCCGCTGCGCCACCAGTACTTCCCGGACCACCCCGGCCTGCGCTACAGCGGGGAGACCGCCTGGCGCACCGTCCTGCCCGCGGCCGAACCCAAGACCGAAACCGCCGAAACCAAGGCCGATGTCGACACGGCCGAGACCTGGGGCCGCGGGCAGCGCTTCGGTACCGTCCCGCTCGCCGACGGCCGGATCTACCTCTACGCCACCGCCGTCGCCCCCGAGGGCCACCGCCCGGCCGACGTGCTCGCCGAACTCGTGCGCCGCTTCGGCACCTGGCACGACCCGATCCCCGCCCTGCTCGAGCGGATCGACCCGGCCGCCGTGCTCCAGCACGACCTGTACGACCTGGCCGCACCGCTCCCCCGCTTCCACCACGGCCGCCTCGCCTGGCTCGGCGACGCCGCCCACGCCATGACCCCCAACCTCGGCCAGGGCGGCTGCCAGGCCATCGAGGACGCCGTGGTCCTCGCCCACCTGCTGGACGCGGAAGACGCGGGCGACGCGGACGACGCGGGCGAATCGGACGACGCCCGGGGCATTCCGGCCGCTCTCGCCGCGTACAGCGCGGCCCGCTGCGCCCGCACCGACGCCATCCGCGTCCGGGCCCGCCGCATGGGCCGGGTCGCCGCCCTCAGCCACCCCTTCGCGGTCGCCGTACGCGACCTCGCCGTCCGCGCCACCCCGGCCTTCGCCGCGCAACGGGCGATGGACGAGATCTTCGACGGCTTCACGCTCCCCGCTCGTCCGGCATAACCGCGTGTCCGCGAGCGTTGGCATTCGTTGTTGAGGTTCGTTGACCGTTCAACTCGAAGGCAGGCTGAGCACCGTGACGACCGACATCGACTGGGACAACCCGACCGACCCGAAGCCCGGCAGCTGGCAGCTCGAGCACGTCAAGCAGTACGTGCACTCGAAGGGGGCCGAGGGCCAGTACTGGAACGGCACGCAGACCCTGCTGCTCACCACGGTGGGCAGGGTCTCCGGCAATCCCGTGCGGACGCCCCTCATCTACGGCGAGGACGACGGCCGCTACCTCCTCGTCGCGTCCAAGGGCGGCGACCCGGCGCACCCGCTCTGGTACCGCAACCTGACCGAATACCCCGAGGTCCGCATCCAGGTCGGCCCCCGGACCCTCCAGGGCACGGCCCGCACCGCCACGGCCGAGGAGCGCACCGCCTACTGGCCGCTGATGCTGCGTCACTGGCCGTCGTACGACGAGTACCAGGCCAAGACGGACCGTGAGATCCCCATCGTCGTCATCGAGCCCGTCGAGTAGTCCCTGGTCGGAACGGCGGTCGGCCGGCGGCGCTCAGTGCCCCAGCACCGCCATCGCCGCGTTGTGGCCGGGGACCCCGCTGACGCCGCCGCCGCGGACCGCCCCCGCACCGCACAGCAGTACGTTGCGGTGGGCGGTCTCCACTCCCCACCGGCCGCCGCCGGCCTCGGCGTACGGCCAGGACAGGTCCCGGTGGAAGATGTGGCCGCCCGGCAGGCGCAGGTCGCGTTCCAGGTCGATCGGGGTCTTCGCCTCGATGCAGGGGCGGCCGTCGCCGTCGAAGGCGAGGCAGTCGGTGAGCGGTTCGGCCAGGTGGGTGTCGAGCTGCGCGAGGGTGGCGGCGAGCAGGACCTCCCGCGTCTGCTGGTTGTCCTTTTCGAACAGCCGGGCCGGGGTGTGCAATCCGAAGAGGGTGAGCGTCTGGTAGCCCTGCTCCACCAGCTCCGGCCCGAGGATGGTCGGATCGGTCAGCGAGTGGCAGTAGATCTCCGAGGGCGGTACGGACGGCAGTTCGCCGGAGGCCGCCTCCGCGTAGGCGCGGGCCAGCTCGGTGTACCCCTCGGCGATGTGGAAGGTGCCGCCGAAGGCCTCGCGCGGGTCCACGGTGGTGTCGCGCAGCCGGGGCAGCCTGCGCAGCAGCATGTTGACCTTCAGCTGGGCGCCCTCGGGGGCCTGCACCGGCGGTGCCTCGCCGAGGAGTTCGGCCAGCGCCCGCGGCGAGGCGTTCACGAGCACCGTGCGGCCGACGACACGGCCCTCCCCCGTGGCCGTACGGAACACCACCTCCGCCGGCGAGGTCCCGTCCGTGTCGATCCGCAGTACCTCGTGCCCGGTGGCGATCTCCGCCCCGGCGGCCCGCGCGGCGGTGGCGAGGGCATCCGTCAGGGCGCCCATGCCGCCCACGGGCACGTCCCAGTCCCCGGTTCCGCCGCCGATGACGTGGTAGAGGAAGCAGCGGTTCTGCGCGAGCGAGGGGTCGTGCGCGTCGGCGAAGGTGCCGATCAGCCCGTCCGTGAGGACCACTCCGCGCACCAGGTCGTCGGTGAAGCGGTCTTCCACCGCCCGGCCCAGCGGCTCCTCGAAGAGCATCCGCCAGGCGGCCTCGTCGTCGATGCGGGCCCGCAGTTCCTCGCGGGTGGGCAGCGGTTCGGTGAGGGTCGGGAACACCTTGCGGGCCACCTGCCCTGTGGTCCCGTAGAACGCGCGCCAGTTCTCGTACTCCCGCTCCGAGCCGGTCAGCCGCGCGAAGGACTCCCGGGTGCGCTGCTCGTCGCCGCCGACGAGGAGTCCGCCGGGGCGGCCGCCGCGTTCGACGGGGGTGTACGAGGAGACCGTGCGGCGGCGGACGGCGAACCGCAGCTCCAGGTCGCGCACGATCTTCGACGGGAGCAGGGAGACGAGGTAGGAGTAGCGCGAGAGGCGGGCGTCGACGCCGGCGAAGGGGCGGCTGGAGATGGCCGCGCCGCCGGTGTTCCCGAGCCGTTCCAGTACGAGGACCGCGCGGCCCGCTCTGGCCAGGTACGCGGCGGCCACCAGACCGTTGTGGCCGCCGCCCACGATCACGTCGTCGTATACGTCCCGCCCGAAGGTCGTCATGGCTCTTGGTAGCACACCTGGCCGAGCCGCTCCAGACAGTACGCTTCGTCGGCGTGGGCCAGCGCCGTGTCGGGGTGCTCGTCGCCCAGGGAGCGCTCGCGGATGCCGGAGAGCTCGCGGTAGATGGGCAGCGCTTCCTCCCACCGGCCGAGCCGGCCGAGGCCGACGGCGAGTTCGCGGCGGCTGACCAGGGTGTCGGGGTGTTCGGCGCCGAGCACCTCGGCCCGTACCGCCCCCACCTGCCGGGCCTCGGTGACCGCCTCCTCCCAGCGCTCCAGCCGGCCCAGGTTGACGCCGAGGACGTGCCGGGCGCGCAGGGTCTCGGGGTCGGCGGCGCCGTAGGCGCGGGTCCGGTCGCGGACCAGGGCACGGAAGTGGTCGAGGGCCAGGGCGCTGTTCCCGGTGCGGCCGAGGGCGATGCCGACCTCGTAGCGCGCGGCCAGGGTGTCGGGGTGGTCGCGGCCGAGGACCCGTTCGCGTACGGCGGCGACCTCGCGGAAGCCGGCGAGGGCCTCCTGCCAGCGCTCCAGGCGGCCGAGGGCGTACGCCACCTCGTAGCGGGTCAGCAGGGTGTCGGCGTGCTCGGCTCCCAGGACGGCCGCTCGGGCGGCGGCCACTTCGGCGGCGGTGGCGTGGGCGTCCGCGAACCGGCCGAGGGCGCCCAGGGCGCAGGCCAGGTTGTGGCGGCAGCGCAGGGTGTCGGGGTGGCGCGGGCCCGTGGTCCGCTCGCGGGCGACGAGCACCGCGCGGTAGATGTCGTGCGCTTCCTGGTGGCGCCCGAGGCGGCCCAGTTCGTACGCCGCCTCCTGGCGCGCGGCGAGGGTGTCGGGGTGGTCCGCGCCGAGGGCGCGGGTGCGGCCCTCCGCCACGGCCGTGTACACGGCGAGGGCCTCCTCCGGGTGGCCGGCGCGGCTGAGGGCGAAGGCGCGGGTGTGGCCGGCGGTGAGCGCGTCGGGGTCGGTCTCGCGCGGGCCGGGGACGCGCGGGAGACCGTACGCCACGGTGAGCCGCGGGTCCTCGGTGGGCTCGGGGCGGCGCAGGCCGGGGCCGAGGGCGGGCTGTTCACCGCTGGGGCGTGCGGCCGTCCAGGCACCGGTGAGCACGGCCCATTCGCCGCTCGCGGGACGCGCGTCGATCCCGGCCTTGCGTCCGGCGGTCATCCCGCGGGCCCACACCGGCAGCGGGGCCTGGGCGCCGGGCAGCCCACCGGGCCCGAGGCGTGCCTCGACGAGCCGGCGGTGCAGGTGGCGGGCGTCGCCGGGCCGGTCCTCGGGGCGCTTGGCGAGGAGGTCGAGGACGACCTCCTCGAAGTAGGCCGGCAGTTCGGGGCGGTGCTCGCGCAGCGGCACGGGCGCGGTGTCGCGGTGGCCGACCAGCACCGACCAGGAGTCGCCGAGGTCGAAGGGCGGAGCTCCGGTGGCGATCTCGTACAGGACGCAACCGAGGGAGTAGAGGTCGCTGCGGTGGTCGACCTCGCCGCCCGCGATCTGCTCCGGAGACATGTAGTGGGGGGTGCCCATGGCCATGCCGCCGCCGGTGAGCTTGGCGGTGAAGCCGATGTCGTGGGCGAGGCGGGCGATCCCGAAGTCGCAGATCTTCACCGTGCCGTCGGTGAGCCGCATGATGTTGGCGGGCTTCAGGTCGCGGTGGACGACGCCCTGGTCGTGGGTGTAGCCGAGGGCGGCGGCCATCTGCTCCGCGATGTCGACGACCACGTCCACGGGGAGCGGGCGGGTCTCGTTCTCCTCCAGGAGCTGGCTCAGGTTGCGGCCTTCGAGGAGCTCCATCACCAGGTAGAGGCAGCCGCCCGCGGCGCTGTCGTCGCCGAAGTCGTGGACGACCGTGACCCCTCGGTGCTGGAGGGACGCGGCCACGCGCGCCTCGCGCCGGAAGCGTTCGCGCAGCACCTGGGTGAAATGGGCGTCCTGCTCGGCCCCGATCGGCTTGAGGCACTTCACGGCGACCTGACGGCCCAGCGATTCGTCCCGGGCACGCCAAACCTCGCCCATGCCACCCCGCCCGATCAGGTCGAGCGACCGGTACCGTCCCTGGATCAGTCTGGACTCCGCCATGTCTTGAAGCCGCCCCCGTCGTCGTGCCATGCCCTCCCCGGCCCGTCCAGTATGGCCGCTGCCGTGCGCAGCGTGTGCGTCGAGGGGCGGCTCCCGGGGCCCATGCGACGCATCGCTTTCAAGATGTGACCTGGCGGCAGCTTCCAGCGTAGACCTGCGGGAATGCTGCGCAGGACGCGCCCGGTGAGGCGCAGGCGCCGGGTGACCGCGCGCGGGGGCGGTGCGGGTCTTCCGTACAGCTGGTGTGCCCAGCCGGGGAGGGAACCGTACGCGAGGCCGGCGAGCGGGCGCCACAGCAGGTTTCGGCCAGGTACGAGGAGGGGATGGACCGGCGGGCCGTGCAGGAAGTCGTACACGGCGTGGGCGTCGGACCCGGCGGCGAGGTCGGGGCGGACGCGCTCGAAGTACGCGGCGAGGCCGGCGGTGTCGGCGGGGACGTCGGCCGGATCGAGGCCGACGAGGCGGGCGTTCACCCTGTTCTCGTCGACGTAGCGGTCGGCCTGGGCGGGGGTGAGGGGGATGCCGGAGCGGAGCATCACGTGCAGGAAGCTGTCGATCTGCGCGCAGTGGACCCAGAGGAGCAGCTCGGGGTCGTCCACGGGGAACCGCTCGCCGGTGACGGGATCGGTGGCGGACAGCTTGCGGTGGATCGTGCGGACGCGGGCCCCGGCGCGCTCGGCGGCCTCGCTGGTGCCGTAGGTGAGGGTGCCGACGAAGTCGGCGGTGCGCAGCAGCCGGCCCCAGGCGTCGTGCCGGCCCCTCTGACTGTCGAGAGCAGCCGAGTTCGCCATGACCCCGCGGACGGCGCGCGGGTGAAGGGCCTGGAGGTAGAGGGCCCGGACGCCGGCGATCCACATGATCGGGTCGCCGTGGCACTGCCAGGTGACGGACGACGGGCCGTACAGGCCGGGGTCGGCACGTGTGGGTCCGGTCGTGGTGTCGCCCATCCCCGTACCTCCCTGTCACAGGCGCCCGGCGGATCCAGCCTAGCCGAGGCGGGTCTCGCCCAGGCCCGATCTTCACTCCGTCGGGGCGTTCCACGGCGTTGACGGCGGGAGTGGCCGCGGACCGGGCGGGGCGCGGGCGCCGGCCGGGCGCCGGCTGCACGTCCGGCGCCCGGGGCGGTCAGCCGAACTGGGCGGTGATGCGCTGCAGGGGAACGAACTTGAAGTTCTGGTTCCCGCTGGTGCCGGGGGTGCCGTTGGAGCCGTCCTGGCAGATGAAGACGCCCTGCGGGAACGCCGGGCCGAGATTGGCGGCGGTGGCGTCGATGCCGTCGGTGTCCTCGCAGTCGTCGGCGGCGGTGCCGTTCGAGACGGAGAAGCGGCCGAGGTAGGCGCGGTTGGTGCGGTCGTAGACGGTGAAGTCGTTGCTGCCCTGGGAGGAGACGTAGATCCGGTTGCCGGCGGCGGTGATGCCTTCGTTGTCGGCGGTGATGTGGCCGCCGGAGCCGGTGGAGTCGAGCTTGGTGCGGCTCGCGCCGGCGGTGGGCTCGGCTCCGTACACCCAGACGCCGACGTCCTCCTCGCCGAGGTAGAGCTTGCCGGTGGTCTCGTCGGCGTAGCAGCCCTCGACCGCGGAGCCCGCGTCCCACAGTCGGACGGAGGTCGCGGACACCGCGTCGCCGTTGACGGCGAGCTCCCACTGCTCGACGCGGCCGGAGGTGGAGTTGGGGAAGGCGTCAGGCCAGGACGACGCACAGCTCCTCGTCGCGCACGCGGGCCTCTGCCGCCGCCCTGTGCAACGCGGTCAGACTCCCCGGGGTGCTCGTAGCACCGACCACGACTCTTCGCACGGCCTCTTCCCCTCTCCTCGTCGTACGCCAGTTCCCATGGAAGGGCCGCGACGGAGGATGCAGGGCGGCTTTTGATGGCCTTCTCACGTGGCGATCCACAACTTTGACGGGCTCCTGATGCCGCACGGATCGGGACGTCAGGGATCCGTATGGACTTCGCGAGTCGCCGTAAAGGTCCCGTTATCGGGTGGCCGTAGGGACACGGAGCCGGGGATAGCTTCGTTGTCGTGCCCTGGACTGCCTCCCCGCATCCAGGGCCTCAACTGCCACTCGTGGTTCCTCTGGGAGGGCCCCATGTGTTTGTTCCAGTACGAAGACGACCCGGAGCCTGAAGAACGCGTCCCGGCCGGGCCCCTGTACGTACCGGTCCTGCCGGGAAGGGCGGAGGTGGTGGTACGCCTGTTCCGTACCCCGCTGGGAGCGCGTACCGCTGTGGGGTTCACCAGCGCGGAGCGGCTGGCTGCCACGCTTGGTGCCGGCCGGCAGTGGATCCGGCTCTCCGAGTCCGCGCTCCGCGCGATGGCCGAACCTGTCGGAGCATCGCTGCTGACTGTCGATCCGACCCTCACCGCACCTGCGGTCACCACGACGGCGACCGGTTCGGTCACCACTCCAGTCCTGCGGGCTCCCGACATCGCTGCCCCGTCCGCCTGAAGGGGAGGCCCACCATGACCATCGCAGCGCTCTCCGCGATACCGGCCAGTGCCGGTGAACTGTCCGTATGGCCCGCCTCCACGACCCGGCTTCCGCACGGTGACCTGGCCGTCGGCGGGGTGTCCCTGACAGAGATCGCCGACCGGTTCGACACACCGGCTTACGTCCTGGACGAGGGCGAGGTCCGCAGGCGGTGCCGCACCTACCGGGACGCCTTCCCGGAAGCGGAAGTCCTCTACGCCGCCAAGGCCTTTCTCTCCCGCGCGATGGTGCGCTGGGTGGAGGAGGAAGGTCTGGGGCTGGACGTGTGTTCCGCCGGTGAGCTGGAGCTGGCCGTCACCGCCGGCTTCGCGCCCGAGCGGATCGTGCTGCACGGGAACGCCAAGTCGCCTCACGATCTGGAGGCGGCGCTGCGGCTCGGTGTGGGGCGGATCGTCATCGACGGTCCGTCCGAGATCGCCCGGATCGCGGCCGCCGTCGGCCCCGATGGGCACCAGAAGGTCATGGTCCGGGTGGTACCGGGCGTCTCGGCCGGAGGCCACGACAAGATCCGTACAGGTACGGAGGACCAGAAGTTCGGGCTCGCGCTCACCGACGGGTCGGCGCAGGACGCCATCGCGCGCATACTCGGCCAGCGACAGCTCGAACTGACCGGCCTGCACTGTCACATCGGCTCGCAGGTCACCGACGTGAAGCCCTACCTGGTGGCCCTGCGGCGCATGATCGGGCTGATGGCTTGCATCCGCGATACGCACGGCGCCGTCCTGCCCGAGCTGGACATGGGCGGCGGCCACGGCGTGGCCTACCGGCCGGGCGAACCCGCCCTCGACGTCACCGCCCTCGCCCGCGGTCTCCGCGCCGAGCTCAGCGAAAGCTGCGCCGCCGCGGGACTGGCGGTGCCTCGGCTCGTCATCGAGCCCGGCCGGGCCGTCGTGGGGCCGGCCGGAGTCGCGCTGTACCGGGTGCTGGCCGTCAAGCACACCGGCGAGAAGGTGTTCGTCGCCGTCGACGGCGGCATGAGCGACAACCCGCGCCCCGCCCTGTACGGGGTGCGCTACGCGCCCCGGCTGGTCGGCCGTGCCCCGGCCGCCGGATCCCGTACGGCAACGGTCGTCGGCCGGCACTGCGAGGCGGGCGACGTCCTCGCCACGGACGTGGAACTGCCCGCCGACATCCACCCCGGGGACCTGCTGGCCGTACCGGTGGCGGGCGCGTACCAGCTGTCCATGGCCTCCGGTTACAACATGGTGGGGCGCCCTCCGGTGATCGCCGTCCTCGAGGGCACGTCCCGGGTGCTGGTCCGGCGCGAGACGCTGGAGGACTTCCGCAGCCGGGACGTCGGCAGTTAGTGCCGCATCAGGCAATGCCTGCAGTGTGGTTCGCGGCGTGCGCTGACTGATTTCGACGCGCAGCCGAGACCGTACGTCCGTACACGTCGAGTCACGCGTCCAGTCGTGCGCGAATGAGCGTGTCGAGGCGCTGCCAAGCAGGGGACGAGGCGTTGACCGTGCCCTGAATGAGGGCGGGGATCTCGGAGGCCGCATCCAGCTCGGGCGGTTCGTCCGGTCCGTAGCGTTCCCGGGTCGCCTCGACGATCCGGCGGGCGAGGTCGTCGATGCGGGGATCAGCGGCGTCGAGGTCGTACGCATGGTCATAGTCGAGGAACAGCTGCCGTAGCGCCGGGTCGGCCAGGGTTTCGGCTTGATCGTGGAACAGAGCGATCGCGCGGTCTGGGTGGGTGGCGAACACGAGGATCCACAGGTCGCGTTGCAGGTCCACCCATCGAGGGGTGAATCCCCAGCGGGCCAGGTGCTCCAGATGGGCACCGACCTCGGTGGGCAGCGGTGCCAGATGTCCGGCAGCGAGTCGGCGCAGGCGCCCTTGCGTCGCCCGCAGGCCGCGAATGCGGTGGGTGAGGTCGTCGTCGATCTCGCGCAGCGCCTGCTGGAACTCCTCATCGGTCGCTGACCTCAAGTCCCGGATACGGGCCAGGGGGACGCCGGCTTCGGCGAGCGTCCGGATCTTGATCAGGTCGATGGCGTCGTTCGCGCCGTACCGCCGGTAGCCGGACGCATCACGGTCGGGCTCGGGAAGCAGCCCCTTGTCGTGATAGACGCGGATGGTCTTCGTCGACACTCCGACGTACCTGGCCAGCTGCCCAATGGTGATCACCCGCCCATCGTCCCACTTGACCTTTCCCCAGGGGCAGGGTCGCAGCATGGCGGCATGACGAATACGAACATCGATCGGGTGACCCTGCGCGACCTGGCCGACGAGGGCAACGAGACCGCATTGGACCGGCTGGCCGACCTCGCCGACGCAGCCGGCGACCTCGGGGAGCTGAGCGAGCTGCTGGACGAGGGATCCATGCACGCCGGGTTCCTGCTCGCTCGCCGGGCCGCCGCGGCCGGCGACCTGCGCGAGCTGCAACGGATCTCCGACGCCGGGTACGACGAGGCTGGAAACGAGCTGGACCGGCTGCTGAAGGCACCGGCCGACGGGCATCAGGAGTGAGGATCCGACCAGCTACTGTGGCCGCCCTCCAGCGGCACAAGGGCCGGTAGACGAGCTCGATCACCATCGCGGCGATGACACCCCAGACCCCGATGCCTAGCAGCCACAGGGCATCAAGGACCGCACCGGCGGCGATGAGGGCCAGGCCGGCCGCCCCGAGAAGGAGGACGGTCCGGCGCATTCCGCGGTCGGGGCGCGAGCGAGTGGTCATAGTGAGAATCCCGCTGGGCCTTCGCCATGGCGAGGGTCCAGCGGGATTCCTGTCGGCTTCTTGATGCGAATGGGTCAGCCGGCGTGGACGTGGGGGCGCCGGCTGCGGTCGGGTTCGGCTTCGCGGATGACCTCGCGGGTGACGGGGGCGACCTCGCCCTGGCCGAAGAGGAAGAAGCGCAGGAAGTTGGCCATCGGGTTGCCCTCGGTCCACTCGAAGTAGATGTGGGGGCGCTGGCCGGTCTCGTCGCGGACGTGGAGGAGGAGCGCGGCCAGGGCGTTGGGGATGGAGGAGCTCTCCAGGGTCAGGACCCGGTAGCGGTCGTGGAGGACTTCGCCGCGTACGCGCATGCCGGATTCGAACTCGGAGGCGTCCAGGACCGTGACCTCGACGAACATGACGTCGTCCTCGGCCGGGATGTCGTTGTCCGCGCGGATCTGCGCCTTCTTCTCCCGGTACTCGTCGAGGTCGCGCTTGTCCGGCTCGTTGGCGATGAAGCGGATCGTGCGGTTGGCGGTGTCGCGGATGAACCGCTGAGCCATGTCGTCGAACTCGATGTCCGTGACGCGCAGCTCGAAGACCCGGGCGAGCCGGGAGAGGAGGGAGAGCGCCATGATGCCGCCGATGAAGCAGGCACCGATCTTCACGCCGTCCGGCCGCTCGACGACGTTGACGGCCGTGGTGTAGATGAAGACGGCCGAGATCACGCCGAATGCGATCGTCCAGCCGCGCTCCCCCGCCCGGCGGGCGGCGATGGTCACGGCGACGGCGGCCGAGGTGATCAGGACGAGGACGCCGGTGGCGTACGCGCCGCCCTGGGCGTCGACGTCGGCGTTGAAGATCCAGGTCACGAGGAACGCGACGAGGGTGAACACGATGACCATGGGGCGCAGAGCGCGCGCCCAGTGCGGGGCCATGCCGTAGCGGGGCAGGTAGCGCGGCATCAGGTTCAGCAGACCGGCCATCGCGGAGGCACCGGCGAACCAGAGGATGAGGATGGTGGAGATGTCGTAGACCGTGCCGAAGGCGGAGCCCAGGTACTCGTGTGCCAGGTAGGCGAGGGCGCGGCCGTTGGCCTCGCCGCCCGGCTCGAACTGGGCGGCCGGGATCAGCAGGGCGGTAATGAGGCTGGAGCAGATCAGGAAGATGCTCATGATCACGGCGGCCGTGGTGAGCAGCTTCTTCGCGCCGCGGATCCGGCCTGCCGGCTTGTCCTCGGTGTCGTCGGGGTCACCCTGGACGTGGGGCATGACCGCCACACCGGTCTCGAACCCGGACAGGCCCAGCGCGAGCTTGGGGAACACGACGAGCGCGATGGCGATCATCATGAACGGGTTGCCGTGCTCGGCGGTCAGCGCGGTGGTCCAGTCGGTGATGACCTGCGGGTCGGTGAACACGTTCCACAGGCCGACCGCCACGACGACGACGTTCAGACCGAGATACGTGGCCACCAGGACCACCGCGACTCCGATGGCCTCGCTGAACCCCTTGAGGAACACCGCTCCGAGGAGCGCGATCATGATCAGGGTGATCAGCACCTCGTGGCCGTGCAGGGTACTGGTGAGGTGCGGGTTCTCCACCAGGTGCGCGGTGGCGTCCGCCGCCGACAGGGTGATGGTGATGAGGAAGTCGGTCGCCGCGAACCCGAGCAGGGTCAGGACGAACAGCTTGCCCTTCCAGAACGACAGCAGCTTCTCCAGCATGGCGATGGAGCCTTCGCCGTGCGGGCTTTCCTCGGCCACCCGCCGGTAGACGGGCAGCGCTCCGAAGAGGGTCAGCAGGACGAGCACGATGGTCGCCAGCGGCGACAGCAGACCGGCCGCGAGGAACGCGATGCCGGGCTGGTAGCCGAGGGTCGAGAAGTAGTCCAGACCCGTCAGGCACATGACCCGCCACCACGGCCGGCCATGGGGCTGGGCCGCCGCCTCCTTGGCGGCGGGCGAACTCGTCTGGGCGGTCAAGCCTTCCAGCATCCACGCGCGCAGGCGCGCGGAGCGGGCAGGGGTGGCCATCGTGGGGGCTCCTGTCGTACGGCAGAGAATCAGCCATCGACATCGACGGCTGAGCCAGCGTACGCAGCCCGATCACTTATGCACGCGAGCGAGCAAACCCTGACGCGTCCTTAACGCGGACAGCGCCACTTGTGGCGTAGCAGACGCACTCCTGTTACAGCCGGGTGCCTCGACGTAGCTCGCCGCGAGGACAACCGGCCTGGCCGCCTGCTCGCGGCGGGCTTCCGTCCCGAGATCGAATACACCCACCATGTCGTCGGCGCACCGACTGCGGCTGCCCGGCCGACACCAGCAGGACAACCGGGAAGGGCTGGGTGCCCGCTCAGACGCCGAGAGTTCGGATGGTCGCCTTCACCAAGCGGTTGCCCCTGGGTGCGTACCACGAGGTGTATGACGACAGCTCTGTGACGGCCGCGCCCAGCCATTCGGGATCGCCGAGCCTGTCCAGCGCCCTCGCGTCGCTGAGCTGGTCGAATAGCGCCTGGAGGACGATGACGTGGCCGGCTCCGTACCGGCGTGCGTGATGCGTGTACCGCGCGGACCAGTGCTCGTACGGATGGAGCAGGTTGCCCTGCAGGGAGCATCCGTCACGGCCCCAGTCGACGTTCCTGAAAGCGGCGACGAAGCCCGCGGCACGGCTGGTCTGCCAGTTTCGGTAGGCGACATTCACCCCCAGGGTTACGAATTGCCCCCACTCGACGGTGACCAGGGGCGCCGTCTCCCCACGTCGGCGGTGCTCCAAGCCCTCAGGCGTGAGTGCGATGGACAGGCCCGACTCCCGGGTCGAGTCCCCGATCACCCACCGGCCCCCGACCCACTCCAGCGGCCCCAAGTGCTGCGCCATGACAGTCCCCCCTCGTTCTGACGGTCATCCCACGAGAAAACGTATCCAATGCAGGGAAGAGATTCGCGGGCAGGAGCCCTGGATCGTTTAGGTCGAACGTCGGGAGTCTTGAGCTGAGGAGCGGCGCAAGTCCTGTACGACCGAGGCCTGGACCTACCTGGATGAGGGCCGCCCTCACCGGAATTCAGCCAGTCGGCGGCGCAGCCCGAGCACGGTCAGCCCGGCCGCGAGCGGCAACGCGGCGCCGGCCATCGGGGCCTGTGTGGTCAATGCCCCGCGGCCGTCGCGGACGGCGAGGTCGAAGTGCCGCTGGTTGATGGCGGTCACCTCGTCCAGGGCCTTCATCCATTTCCCGAAGTGTGAGTTGGATGTGTCCGCTGCCCAGCCGATGCAGAAGACAGTGGCCTCCTGCTGCTTCCCCTCGGCCACCAGCCGCCGGACGGTCCGGTCGTCGCGCTGGTAGACGGAGTAGGCCTCGACAGTCTTCTCGGCCCCTTCCCGCTCCCCCACGAAGGTGATGTTGTCCAGTTCGCGCCGGTACTCGCCGGTGAACCGCTTGTCGTTGCGGTCCTTTCGGTACGCGGACCAGGTCTCGTCGAGCTTCCCGTCGTAGGTGTCGAGCCCGGCGCCCGGGATCCCGTACAGCTGGTGCGACTTGTCGAGGAAGGACCGCTCGTACGTCGTGCGCCGGTCGGGGTCCAGGAGGTAGCGGCTCTCGTCCGCGTTGGCGTCATAGCCGATCGCCTTCGACCGTGACAGTGCGATGACGGAGTCGAAGGAGTCCCGGCGGGCCACCTTCATCCGGTCGTAAGTGATCGTGAACAGTTGCGCACCGCACACCACCGCGACCACGGCACAGAGGGTGGCGGCGATCAGTCCTGGGTTGAAGACCCGGTGGAAGCGGCGGGCGAGGTGGACCTGGAGCAGTACGAGCGCGGCGATCAGCAGCATCCCGAGGACCGCTTCCGTGGTTCGCTGCACTTCGATGTCGCCCCGCGCCGCGTCGTACTGCCGCTCGTAGACGGCGTTGTTGGCATCAACAAGCCTGCGGGCCTCCGGCAGCAGCCGGTCGGTGAGGAGGTCGGTCGCGGTCCGGTAGTCCTCGCGGGCGGCGTCCTTACCGCCGACGCGGCTGTCGTTCTCCAGTGCCCGCCCGATCAGTTCCTGGTAGTGCGCGAAGTCGTCGGTGAGCGTCACAACGGTCGCCTCGGTGGCCGGGTCGCCCTCCGAGGCCGCGGCGAGTGCGCGCAGGGAGCGGCTGATGGTCTGCTGGGCATCCCGGTAGAAGCCGGCGGCCTTCGCGTACGACTCTTCCAGACGCCCCTTCGCTGTTCCTGATTCGCCGCTGGAGAGGAGGATGTTGGCGGTCTGTGCGTCCATGTCGTTGAGTGCCAGGTTCAGCTGGGTGGCGGAGATGGTGCGGGGCGCGTCGCGGTGGGCCGTCTCGTCCCAGGTGGTGCTCGCCCCCGTCGCCGCGACCACGAGCAGGATCAATAGACCGGCCGCGAGGAGGCCACACGTCGCGCGGGCGAGGCGCAGCCGGCCTGGCAAGGTGGTCCAGTAGCGGTCGGCGATCAGGCGGGCCGCCCGATCGGCGACGTGGCGAGTACGCCAAGGCTGCCGTCCTTGCGGTTCCTCCCCGTCCCGTGATCCGGGGAGCATCCAGCTCGGAACGTCGGGTATCGGGGTTTCGGCGACAGTTCCCGATGCCCCTGCCCCCTGGCCGTGCTCGGTACCGGCGGTGATCGTCACTCGCCCTCCAGCTCACACCCGGGCCGTTCGTACGGCCCTGCGTGCACGCCAGCATCCGGCTCAACAGTTCGACCCACCAGGTACGTTGACGGCATCCATACGCGGGAGGCGCGGAATTGACGGGTCCTTGACGGGGCCCGTCGGCTTGGCCTCACTCACGCCTCGAAGCGGTAACCCAAGCCGGAGACCGTGATCAGATGGCGCGGGTGCGACGGGTCCGCTTCCAGCTTCCGACGCAGGTGAGCCATGTACACCCGCAGGTAGTTGGTCTGCGATCTGCTGGAGGAGCCCCATACCTCCTGGAGCAGACGTCGCCGGCTGACGAGCCGGCCCTTGTTGCGGATGAGGACCTCCAGCAGATGCCATTCCGTCGGCGTGAGCCTGATGTTGTTGCCTCCGCGCCTGGCCTTCCTCGCGAGCAGGTCGACGGTGAACTCCTCGGTCTCCACGACCGCTTCGTCCGGGCCGACCGAGTCGTGCGCCAAACCGCGGCGGGTGACGGCTCCCAGCCGGGCCAGCAGCTCGTCCATGCTGAACGGCTTGGTGATGTAGTCGTCGGCGCCCGCGTCCAGTGCCTGGACCTTCTCCTCGGAGTCGTGGCGGGCGGAGAGCACCAGGATGGGCACCTGCGACCATCCGCGCAGGCGCTTGATCACATCGATACCGTCCATGTCCGGCAGGCCCAGGTCGAGCAGCACCACGTCCGGACGCCGTCCCGCAGCAGCCTCCAGGGCCGTGCCCCCGTCCGGCGAGGAGGCCACGTCGTACTTCCGCGCCTTCAGACTGATGACCAGAGACCGCACCAGCTGCGGTTCGTCATCCACCACCAGTACCCGGGTCATCGGCGTGCCGCCTTCCTGTCGTACGTACGTCATGGGGAGCGACCGGGACCGGTCGAACGGTCTCTCGATGAAACAGCGGATTCCCGGCCACCTCGGCACGCCTTGACGACGTCCATACGGCAAGGGGCACGACCTTGACGACCCCCATACGTCACGCGCGGCTCGCAGCCCGCTCGCGACGGGTCCACCCCTCGTCGCCTGCCTCCGGCTGCGGCACACCGAAGAGGACCGGACCCCGTCAAGATGCCGTCGCCACGGCGTCAACAGTCCATCAGGGTGCGCGGCCGGCTCGATGTGACCCGCGGCGCCCTCTGGACCGGCCTGGCCGTCCTCGTCTTCGTGATCGTGCTGCCGCTCCGGGTCTCCACCCGGCCCGGTCTGCTGAGTGCCCGCGGATTGTTCGTGGAGCGCAGTGTCCGCACCGACTCCCTCGTCTCGATCCGGTGGTTCGACGGGGTGTCTCAGCGGATGATCCTCCGGGACACGGATGGGAACCGGGTCGAAATCGACCCGGCCGTCCTCATCCGCAATCCCGACATGTGGCGACGCCTCGACATGGACACCCGCACCTCCATCGAGTGCGGAACGCTGCTGTGCGGCACGACCGCCCTGCGCCGGCTGGCGAGGCGCATCGACCGCGAGGCGGCACACACCGTCTTCAAGGTGTCCGGTTTGGAGTGACCGGTGTCCGTCCGTCGCCGGCCGTGGGAAAGCAGGACTATGACGATGTCCTCGTCACCCCGGAGGAGCGGCGAGGACATCGTGTGCGCGTTGGTCACGCAGAGGCGGTGGGGACCCGGTTGAAGAGGCGGCCCCCGAGGTCGATGCCGACGACGGCACCGCTCGCGTCCCGGGTGAAGAAGCCGCGCTGCCCCTGCAGTCCGCCGGCGGTGACGATGAACTCGTCGTCGGCGCCGGGCAGCAGGCCCATGGCGGCCGGCTCGTAGTCCGCGGGCATCTCGAAGTCGGCCGCCTCGCGGATCTCCGGCTTGATCGTGACCGCGATGGTCAGCGCCGCCCCGTCGATGGCGACGGTGAGCGTCATGACATCGTTCTCGTAGGCCCCGGCGACCTCCCGGGCCCGCGCCTCGTCGTACGGCAGGGGCTCCGGGTCCTTGTCCACGACACCGAGGTAGTGCTCCAGGGCCCAGCGGACGGCACTCTGGTTGAAGGGGATGCCGCTCGGCCCGGAGTTGGACACGGCCACCACGGCGAAGTTCCGCTCGGGCACGATCAGCAGCTCGGCGAACTGGCCGTTGGCCGAACCGCCGTGTCCGATCGTCCGTACGCCGTCCACCTCGCGCAGGAACCAGCAGATGCCGAAGCCGTCGCCGAGGTTGCTGCCGCGCAGCTCGACCGTCTGCTCCCGCATCCGGTGCAGCAGCTCGGCCGGCAGGAGCTGCTCCGCGTTCTCCGTGCCACCGTCGGCGAGCTGGAACCTCGCCCAGGCGAGGACGTCCGCCGCCGAGGACGCGAGGCCCCCTCCGGGGTTGTTGCCCCGGGTGATCCGCCACTCCTTCGCGACGGCGATGTTGCCGTCCTCGTCCGCGTTGTGGCCCACCGCGAACCGGCGGGTCATGACGTCGGCGGTACCGAAGAAGCTGTTCGACAGTCCCAGCGGCTCGAACAGGAGCGAGGAGATGGCCTTCTCGTACGTCTGCCCCGTGACGTTCTCCAGGATGCGCCCGAGCAGGTTGTATGCGGCCTGGCTGTACGAGGCCCGGGCACCGGGCTCGCCGATGAGCTCCAGCTCGGCCGTCTTCGCCACGAAGGCGGCCAGGGCGTCGTCACCGTCGCCGGTGTCGACGATGATGTTCCAGCCCAGGCCCGAGGTGTGATTGAGCAGGTTCATCACGGTGATCGTGTCCGCGGTCTTCTCATCCGCGAGGACGAGCTCGGGAACGTACCGGCGCACCGGCGCGTCCAGTTCGATGCGCCCGTCGGCGACCAGCCGAATCAGCGCCACCGCGGTGAAGGTCTTCGTCACGGAGCCCAGCTGGAACAGAGTGTGCTCGTCGACGGGCAGCGGGTTGTCGAGGCTGGTGACGCCGTGACTCGCGTAGGTCTCGCGGCCGTCCGCCCACACACCGACGGTGGCGCCCGGAATGCCGAACTTCGTGGCGGCCTGCTCGACGAACTCGGCGAGCTCGGTCCGGGAGTTCTCGGCCTGGGGCTTCGCGTTGCTGTCGGCGTTCATGCGTTTCTCCTGATCGGATGTCGTCGTTCTCGATGATCACGACGATGCCCGGGCACGCTGACAGACCATCGACAAAGCGCTGACAGCGGAGCGCGCCGCCTGTCAGCGCGCACCGCCGTGCCCTTACTACCGGCCGCCCCTGTCGCCGTGCCGGCGTGGTCTGCTGCCGGCTCCGGCGGGACGGGTCAGGCCGCCTCTGCCCCCGGTACCGCCAGGCGGCGAGCGGGGCCCGTCGCGTAGTGGAGGTACTCGCGGGTCAGGCGACACCCGGCCGACCAGGCCAGGAGGCGGCTGGGGCGGTTGTCGCGGGAGCAGGTCCAGCTCGCCGTGCGGCCGCGGGCGGCGATGTCCTGGCACAGGGCGGTGACGCAGGCGAGGGCGAGGTGTTGCCGGCGGTGTCCGGGGTCGGCCAGGGCTGCGACGTCCTCGTAGCGGCTGCCGAGGAAGTAGGTGCAGGCCGGCGAGAGGGCACGGCCCCGGTGAACACGGTGAACGCGAGCTGCGACTGCGCGTACGCCGCGAGCGCGAGTAACGGCGTGTGCGGTTAGGGTCGTTCCACCTGATCGACGCGGTGCGGTGCATCGAGGAGGAGACGTTCACGACGCGTCCGCCCGGGTCGGTCGTGAGCGCCGGCTCCAGGAGATGCGTCAGCAGGTAGTGGGCTGGGAAGTTGACCTGGAAGGCGAGCTCGTTGCCGTCGGGGTGAGCGTGTGCCGCTCGGGGGCGGCGACAGCGGCATTGTTGACCAGGGCGTCGAGGTAGGGGTGCCCGGTGATGACCCGGTTGGCGAGCCGCTCCACCTCGTCGAGCCGTGCGAAGTCCGCCGCGCACGGGCGCAGGAGTTCCGCGTCGATGTCGGCGGTGGCGAGGAGTCGCTTGACGGCTGCTCGGGCCTCCTCCGGTGTCCGGCCGTGGAGAAGGACGGTGGCACCGGACTCGGCGAGCAGGCGGGCGGTCTCGTAGCCGATGCCGGAGGTGGCACCGGTGACCATGATGGTCCGGCCGGACAGGAACGAAGACATGAGTGGTTCCAGTGGATAGGCACGGCAGCGGACGGCCGAGGAAGCCGGGAGCGCAGCCTTGCGGTGAGGTGTGATTCCGTATCGCGTAAGGGGTGGGTGCGCCTGCAGTTGCGCGGTTGGCAGCGGCAGGGCCGAAGGCTCCTGCCGCCGGGGTCAACGGGCGCTGAGCCGACGGAAGTGAACAGAGCGCGTGCCCGGCCGCACCTGATGCGGCGGCCGGTCGTCGTGGCGCTGACCGATGTTCATGCCATCCATCCAACTGGCCCGCGGATCACGGCTCAAGCGCTCCGACGACCTTCTGATGCGGTTTTGGCGGCCTTCAACCGAGCCCGGGGATCGTGGACACCACCAGGTCGATGATCTTGATGCCGACGAACGGCAGGACGAGTCCGCCGAGGCCGTAGACGGCGAGGTTGCGGCGCAGCAAGTCGTGGGCGGAGGCGGGGCGGTAGCGGACGCCGCGCAGGGCGAGCGGGATCAACGCGATGATGATCAGGGCGTTGAAGATGATCGCCGAGGTGATGGCGGACAACGGGCTGCTCAGGCCCATGATGTTGAGGGCTTCCAGGCCCGGGTGGGCCGCGGTGAACATGGCGGGGATGATCGCGAAGTACTTCGCGACGTCGTTCGTGATCGAGAAGGTGGTCAGGGCGCCCCGGGTGATGAGGAGTTGTTTGCCGATCTCGACGATGTCGATGAGTTTGGTGGGGTTGGAGTCGAGGTCGACCATGTTCCCGGCCTCCTTGGCGGCCGAGGTGCCTGTGTTCATCGCGACGCCCACATCTGCTTGGGCCAGCGCGGGGGCGTCGTTGGTGCCGTCGCCCGTCATCGCGACGAGTTTGCCGCCCGCCTGCTCCCGCTTGATGAGGGCGAGCTTGTCCTCGGGCGTGGCCTCGGCGAGGTACTCGTCTACGCCGGCCTCGGCGGCGATCGCGCGGGCCGTCAGCTCGTTGTCGCCGGTCACCATGACCGTACGGATCCCCATGCTGCGCAGCTCCGCGAAGCGCTCACGGATGCCGTCCTTGACCACGTCCTTGAGGTGGATGATCCCAAGGACCCGAGGTCCGTCCCAGTCGTGGACCGCCACGAGCAGGGGGGTGCCGCCGGAGTCGGACACGGCGGCCGACCATGCGACGGCCTCCGGCGGTACGGTCCCGCCCCGCAGCGTCACCCACTCGGACACCTGGGGCACGGCGCCCTTGCGAATGGCGCAGCCGGCCCCGTTGGGCCAGCTCAGGTTGATTCCGCTCATGCGCGTACGGGCGCTGAACGCCTGGAAGCGCGGGTTGCTCAGGTCCTCCTCGGCCGCTGCCTGCAGCCCGTACTGCTGGGCCAGGGCGACGACGGACCGGCCCTCGGGGGTCTCGTCGGACAGGGAGGCCAATTGGGCCGCGTCCGCCAGCTTGATGTGGTCGATGCCGGGGAGCGGGATGAAGGCGGCCGCCTCGCGGTTCCCGTGGGTGATGGTGCCGGTCTTGTCCAGCAGCAGGGTGTTCACGTCACCGGCGGCCTCGACCGCGCGCCCGCTCATCGCGACGACGTTGCGCTGGACGAGGCGGTCCATGCCCGCGATGCCGATCGCGGAGAGCAGCGCACCGATGGTCGTGGGGATCAGCGTGACGAGTAGGGCCACGAGGACGGTGGTGGTCTGGGCGGCGCCCGCGTAGTCGGCCATCGGCTGGAGCGAGACGACGACCAGGATGAAGATGACGGTGAGAGCGGCCAGCAGGATGTTGAGCGCGATCTCGTTCGGGGTCTTCTGCCGGGACGCGCCTTCGACCAGGGCGATCATGCGGTCCATGAAGCTGTGCCCCGGGCGTGAGCTGACGCGTACGACGATCGAGTCGGACAGTACGGTCGTACCGCCCGTGACCCCGCTGCGATCGCCGCCGGCTTCTCGGATCACTGCCGCCGATTCGCCGGTGACGGCGGATTCGTCGACGGCCGCGGCACCGTCGATGACGTCGCCGTCGGCCGGGATCAGTTCGCCCGCCTCCACCAGCACGACGTCCAGGGGCTGAAGCTCGCTCGGGGCGACGGCCTCCGTCTCGGCGTGCCGCAGGTTCATGCCGTACGTCCAGTGCCGCAGCCGTAGCGCGACAGTGTCCGTACGCGCCTTGCGCAGCGAAGCGGCCTGGGCCCGACCCCTCCCCTCGGCGACGGCCTCGGCAAAGTTGGCGAAGATCACCGTCAGCCAGAGCCAGACACTGATCACCCATGTGAAGACCGAAGGGTGGATGAGCGCCGAGAGCGTGGTCAGAACGGAGCCGACCGCGACCACGAACAGCACTGGCTTGCGGATCAGTTCACGGGGTTCGAGCTTGCGTAGGGCCTCACGGAAGGAGGCCCCCGGCCGTATCGACTCCAGCAGGGGCCCTCGGCCTGGGCGCCTTCTGGGCGGCCTGTTGTGGGGAGCCCGCGAGGGGGACGTGACGGGAGGTACCTGCCGGGTGGCGGCGGGAGACATGGAGAGACCTTCGGGTCGAATCGGCGCAGCCGGAACGAGGGGTGCACCGCCGGGGATCCGTCCCTTGTGGGACCCCCTCCGGCTCGTCGCGTGACGTTGGGATCCCCGGCGGTGGAACGGGCAGGAACTTACCGGTCCTGGGGCCCTCATCGGCCGTACCGGACAGGTAATTTGTGCCCTCTTGACGGCAAGCGGAACGAAACCGTCAGGACTGCGTGAAGGCGGCGTCAAGGACCGCCGGCTCGGCCTCCGCCGTGAGGCGGAAACGGAGGCGGCAGATGACGGCGTCGGTGTCGCGGCGCACGGCGTGGGCCACGACGGAGCCGCGCTGGTTCTGGAGCATCCGCTGCCACAGGTGCGCGGGTTCGGTCTCCGGGATGAGGACCGTGACCTGGGCGTCCGGGTGGGTCTGCGCGAGCTTGCGCACGTACGCCGACACCGGGCGGCCGAGCGAGCGGGTCTCCGAGGAGAGCTCGATCAGGTCGACCCCCGGCTTCCACAACTCCCAGTCCCGGCGCAGGGCTTCGGCGGCCTGCCGGTCCTCGGCCGTGGGGTGGGTGACGGTGACGGCCAGGACTTCGTCGCCGAGGGAGCGGGCGGCGGTGAGGGCCTGGCAGGTCAGGCGGGACAGACCTGAGACGGGGACCACGACGAGCGAGCGCGCCCGTTGCGGCGGCTGCGGGACGCGGCCCAGTTCGAGGCGCTCGCCGATCTCGGCGTAGGCGCGGTGGACCTTCTCGAAGGCGAGGACGATCAACGGCAGGGCCAGGACGATCAACCAGGCGCCCTCGGTGAACTTGGTGGCGGTGACGACCACTGCGGAGACACCGGTCAGGAGCGCGCCGAAGCCGTTGAGGGCTGCCTTGGTCTGCCACCCCTTGGGGCGCTCGGAGTACCAGTGCCGGACCATGCCGACCTGGCAGATGGTGAAGCCGACGAAGACGCCGATCGCGAAGAGCGGGACGAGGGTGTTGGTGTCACCGCCCGAGAAGACGAGCAGGGCGGCGGAGACGACCGCCAGCCAGACCACACCGTGGCGGTGGACCTGCCGGTCTGCCTTGAGGGCGAAGACGTGCGGCAGGTGGTTGTCGCGGGCCAGCAGGCTCATCAGCACCGGGAGCCCGCCGAAGGAGGTGTTGGCGGCGAGGGCCAGCAGCACCATGGTGGCGAACTGGACGACGTAGAAGGCCGCGTTGTGGCCGAAGGAGGCGTCCGCGAGCTGGGCGAGGACGGTGACGCCCTCGACCGGCTGGAGGTGGAAACGGCCGATGAGGATCGACAGGCCGATCAGCATGACGCCGAGCAGGGCGCCGAGGGCGACCTCGGTGCGCTGGGCGCGGCGGGCGGCCGGGGCCCGGAAGGACGGTACGGCGTTGGCGACCGCTTCCACGCCCGTGAGCGCCGAGCAGCCGGCGGCGAAGGCCTTCAGCAGCAGCAGCGCGCCGACGGTGGTGGCGCCCTCGCCGACCGCGGAGGCATGTCCGGCGGCGGAGGCGGTGCTGACCGGTCCGTCGCGGAACAGCCCGACGGCGATCATCGCGAGGATCGACCCGACGAAGAGCGCGGTCGGGACGAGGAAGGCCTTGGCGGAATCGACGACCCCGCGCAGGTTCACGGCGGTGACCAGGACCAGCACGGCGAGGCAGATCCAGACCCGCTCCCCGTGCAGAGCCGGGAAGGCCGAGGTCAGCGCGGCCACACCGGCGGTGACGGACACCGCGACGTTGAGGACGTAGTCGAGGATGAGCGAGGCGGCGGCGACGAGGCTGGTGCGCCGTCCGAGGTGCCGCTTGGCGACCGCGTACGAGCCGCCCCCGTCGGGGAAGGCGGCGATGACCTGCCGGTACGAGGCGACCAGCACGGCCAGGAGCGCGGCGATGGCGAGGGTGACCGGAAGGGTGAACCCCATGCCGTGGGCGCCGGCCGCGGCCAGGACGAGCACGATCGACTCGGGGCCGTACGCGACGGACGCCATCGCATCGAGCGACAGCGCGGCGAGGCCCTGGAGGGCGGTCAGCTTGTGCCGGTCTCCGGCCCCGGTCGCGCTGGTATCGGGAGGCTCCTCCTGGCCCGACCTCTGAGCGGTCGTGGTCGCCTTCTCTACGTGTGTGGCCATGTCGCCGTTCCCTCCGAATGAGCAAGTCAGAACAGCGTCGAAGCCGTACGGGTGTAGCGCCGGCACTCTTGGCGCGTTCCATACGCCCATCCGGCCGCTCTTCACGTGATTCATATGCGCCGGTCGCGGCAGCGTAAGAGGTCCGTCAAGAGGCGCCGTCGCGCGTTGCCCTGGCTCCGGAAAGGGGCACGCTTGATCTGGGTGGCACCTGCCCGACCGGATCACATGATGAGAAGACGCTGATGGACGCGGAGAACGTGGTCGGACTGCTCATCGCCCTGGCGTTGCTCGGCTACCTCGTGGTCGCTCTGATCAAGCCCGAGAAGTTCTGAACGGCGCTCTGAATCAAGTCGGCCCGTCCGGACGGGAGGCATCACATGTCCGGGTACTCGTTCCGGCTCCACGAGCGCACCGCCCTGGCCGCGGGCCTCGGGATCCCTTTCCTCGCGGCACTCGCGCTCGTGCCCTTCCGCACGTACCTTTCGGCGACGAACGAGGCACTGATCATGGTCGTCGCGGTGGTCGCGGTCGCCGCCCCGGGCACCCGGGCGGCCGGTGCGGTGGCCGCTCTCTCGGCGGCGGCCTGGTTCGATTTCTTCCTGACCAGGCCGTACCGGCAATTTCCCAGCCGGCCGTCCGTACCCGCCGGCTCCAGGCGGTCGTGGTCATGGACACCGCCCATCTGTCGAGTCTCCAGGGAACCGCCCGCCTAGCCGAGGACGGCCGCTCGCCGGAGGCAGTGGTGGAGTACGTCCGCCAGGAGCTCGTGGGCCTGCTGGGACTGCGCGGCTGCCGCTTCGAGTACGGGACGCTGCTGGGAACGGAGTACGCCGACTGGCCGGACGGCGAGACCGAACTGCGGGTCGTCGGCGGCGGGCACTACTACGGCCGCTACCTCCTCGACGGGTACCCCGGCCGCCCCCTGCCACCCGAGGAGGCCCGTCTGGTGGCCGTCGCGCTGGCTGCTCAGGCCGGCGCCGCCCTGGACTCGGCAGGCCTGCCCCACCGGGTCTGACCACCCGCAGGTGGGACGCCCCGTAAGGGCCGCGTTAAAGGTTCCCGTGCGCCCGTATGGACCCCGTCAAGGCGTCTTAACACCCGGGTGAAGACACGGTTATCTCGTCATCGGCCATCTGGCCGATTCATTTCTTCCACTTAACTCAGGAGCTCGCGATGGCCGATCTGGCCTTCGTCGTCACCACGGTCGCGGTGTTCGCGCTGGTGGCTCTCATCGCCCGGGGGGTGACCAAGCTGTGAACGCCGAAAACGTCGTCGGTCTCGTGGTGGCCGTCTCCCTGCTCGGTTACCTCGTCCTCGCCCTTGTGTACCCGGAGAGGTTCTGAGCTGACATGAGTCCCCAGATCGCTGGTGTGCTCCAGCTCCTCGCACTGATCGCCGCCCTGGCCCTGGCCTACCGCCCGCTCGGCGACTACATGGCCAAGGTCTACTCCTCCGAGAAGCACTACAAGCCGGAGAAGTGGATCTACAAGACCATCGGCGCCAACCCGTCGGCCGAGATGCGCTGGCCCGCCTACTTGCGCGGCGTCCTCGCCTTCTCGGCGGTGAGCGTCCTCTTCCTCTACGCCCTGCAGCGCGCCCAGGGCGTGCTGCCCGGCTCGCTCGGCTTCCAGGCGATCGACCCGGACCAGGCCTTCAACACCGCCGCCTCCTTCGTGGCCAACACGAACTGGCAGTCGTACTACGGCGAGCAGGCCATGGGCCACGTCGTGCAGACCGGTGGTCTGGCGGTGCAGAACTTCGTGTCGGCCGCGGTCGGCATGGCCGTCGCCGTCGCCCTCGTACGGGGCTTCGCCCGCTCCCGCACCGGCGAGCTCGGCAACTTCTGGGCCGACCTGGTCCGCGGCACCGTCCGCATCCTGCTGCCCATCTCGGTGATCGGCGCGATCGTCCTCGTCGCCTGCGGCGCCATCCAGAACTTCGCCGGCATCCACGAGGTCGGCCAGTTCATGGGCGGCACCCAGCAGTGGAACGGCGGCGCGGTCGCCTCTCAGGAAGTCATCAAGGAACTGGGCACCAACGGCGGCGGCTACTTCAACGCCAACTCCGCCCACCCGTTCGAGAACCCCACCCCCTTCTCCAACCTCTTCGAGATCTTCCTGATCCTCGTCATCCCCTTCGCGCTCACCCGCACCTTCGGCCGCATGGTCGGAAACCTGCGCCAGGGCTACGCGATCCTCGCCACCATGGGCATCATCTGGGTCGGCTTCACGGCGCTGATGACGTGGACCGAGTTCGCCCACCACGGCCCGGCCTTCGATGTCTCGGGCGGCGCGATGGAGGGCAAGGAGAACCGCTTCGGCGTCGGCGCCTCCGCGATCTTCTCCGTCGCCACCACGCTGACCTCCACGGGTGCGGTCAACTCCTTCCACTCCTCGTACACCGGTCTCGGCGGCGGCATCCAGCTGCTGGGCATGCAGCTCGGCGAGATCGCACCCGGCGGTACCGGCTCCGGCCTCTACGGCATGCTGATCATGGCGATCATCGCGGTGTTCATCGCCGGCCTGATGGTCGGCCGCACCCCCGAATACCTCGGCAAGAAGATCGGCACCCGCGAGATCAAGCTCGCCGCCTGCTACATACTCATCACCCCGGCGCTGGTGCTGTGCTTCACCGCCGCGGCGATGGCCCTGCCCACCCCGCCCCACTCGATGCTGAACTCGGGCGCGCACGGCTTCTCCGAGGTCCTCTACGCCTACACCTCGGGCGCCAACAACAACGGCTCGGCCTTCGCCGGCCTGAACGCCGACACGCAGTGGTTCAACAGCACGATCGGCATCACGATGCTGCTGGGCCGCTTCCTGCCGATGGTGTTCGTCCTGGCCCTGGCCGGTTCACTCGCCGAGCAGAAGCCCGTCCCCGAGACGGCGGGCACCCTGCGCACCGACAAGCCGCTCTACGCGGGCCTTCTCGTCGGAACCATCCTCATCGTCACCGGACTGACCTACTTCCCGGCCCTGGCGCTGGGTCCGCTCGCCGAAGGGCTCGCATCATGAGCACCGCCACTCCGACCCGTGCTCCGCACGAGGACCTGCCCACCGGCCACAAGCCGCCTGCCGGACGTGTCGGCGGGGGTCTGTTCGACCCCAAGGCACTGCTGAAGTCCTTCCCGGACGCGGTCCGCAAGCTTGACCCCCGTGTCATGATCAAGTCCCCGGTCATGTTCGTCGTCCTGATCGGCTCGGCCGTCACGACCGTTCTGGCGATCAAGGACCCGACGGACTGGTTCGGCTGGGCGATCACCGCCTGGCTGTGGCTGACCACGATCTTCGCCAACCTCGCCGAGGCCGTCGCCGAGGGCCGAGGCAAGGCCCAGGCCGACACCCTTCGCAAGGCCAAGACCGATTCCGTCGCACGCCGCCTGACCAGGGACGGCCTCGGCGAGGAGCAGGTGCCGGGCACCGAGCTGCGCATCGGTGACCTGGTCGTCTGCGAGGCCGGCGACACCATCCCCGGCGACGGGGACGTCGTCGAGGGCGTTGCCTCGGTGGACGAGTCCGCCATCACCGGCGAGTCCGCTCCGGTGATCCGCGAGTCCGGTGGCGACCGCAGTGCCGTCACCGGCGGGACGAAGGTGCTGTCCGACCGGATCGTCATCAAGATCACGACGAAGCCCGGTGAGACCTTCATCGACCGCATGATCGCCCTGGTCGAGGGCGCGGCCCGGCAGAAGACGCCGAACGAGATCGCGCTGAACATCCTTCTCGCGTCCCTCACGATCGTCTTCCTGCTGGCCGTGGTCACGCTCCAGCCGTTCGCGATCTACGCGGGCGCCGAGCAGTCGATGATCGTGCTGACGGCCCTGCTCGTCTGCCTGATCCCGACCACCATCGGCGCGTTGCTCTCCGCCATCGGCATCGCCGGCATGGACCGCCTCGTCCAGCGCAACGTCCTGGCCATGTCGGGCCGGGCCGTCGAAGCCGCCGGCGACGTCTCGACGCTGCTGCTCGACAAGACCGGCACCATCACCCTCGGCAACCGCCAGGCCTCCGAGTTCGTACCGGTCAAGGGCACCACCGAGGCCGAGCTGGCCGACGCCGCCCAGCTGTCGTCCCTCGCCGACGAGACTCCCGAAGGCCGTTCCATCGTCGTCCTGGCGAAGGAGAAGTACGGGCTGCGCGAGCGCCACCAGGGCGAGCTGGAGCACGCCGAGTGGATCGCCTTCACCGCCCAGACCCGCATGTCGGGTGTGGACGTAGACGGCAAGAAGACCCGCAAGGGCGCGGCCGGATCCGTCATCACCTGGGTCAAGGAGCAGGGCGGCGAAGTCGCCGACGACGCGGACCTCCTCGCCAACCGGATTTCCGAGGCGGGCGGCACTCCCCTGCTGGTGGCGGTCGAGGACGAGAAGGGTGCTCGCGTCCTGGGTGTCATCCACCTCAAGGACGTCGTCAAGGAGGGCATGCGCGAACGCTTCGACGAGCTGCGCCGCATGGGCATCAAGACCGTCATGATCACGGGCGACAACCCGCTGACCGCGAGGGCCATCGCCGAGGAGGCGGGTGTCGACGACTTCCTCGCCGAGGCCACCCCCGAGGACAAGATGGCCCTCATCAAGCGCGAGCAGGCCGGCGGCAAGCTCGTCGCCATGACCGGCGACGGTACCAACGACGCCCCCGCGCTCGCGCAGGCCGACGTCGGCGTGGCCATGAACACCGGCACCTCGGCCGCCAAGGAGGCCGGGAACATGGTGGACCTGGACTCCAACCCCACCAAGCTCATCGAGATCGTCGAGATCGGCAAGCAGCTCCTCATCACCCGGGGCGCGCTGACCACCTTCTCCATCGCCAACGACGTCGCGAAGTACTTCGCGATCATCCCGGCCATGTTCGCCGTGGTCTACCCGGGCCTGGACAAGATCAACATCATGGGCCTGCGCTCCCCCGAGTCGGCGATCCTCTCGGCCGTCATCTTCAACGCGCTGATCATCATCGCGCTCGTCCCGCTCGCCCTCAAGGGCGTGCAGTACAAGCCGACCAGCGCCGACAAGATGCTCCGCCGCAACATCGGGATCTACGGACTGGGCGGCCTGATCGCCCCGTTCATCGGCATCAAGATCATCGACCTCCTCATCACCCTCATCCCCGGAATCGGCTGAGACGACATGAACAACTCTGTAGGCAACACAGCACGGTTGATCGGGGCGGGCCTGCGCGCCCTGCTCGTCCTGACCGTGATCTGCGGGGTCATCTACCCCCTCGCCGTCACCGGGATCGCCCAGGCCCTGTTCAACGACAAGGCCAACGGCTCCGAGATCAAGGACAAGAGCGGAAGCGTCGTCGGCTCCTCGCTCATCGGGCAGACCTACAACCTGCCCAAGCAGAACCCTGACGACGCCGAAGAGGCGGCCAAGCCGGACCTCAAGTGGTTCCAGCCCCGCCCCTCCAACGGCCTCGGCACCAACAGCGTCAACACGCAGTACTCGCTGATCCTCTCGGGCGCCACCAACCGCTCCGCCGACAACGGCGCCATCAACGGCAAGTGCACCGACAAGGCGGAGGAAGGCACCCTCTGCGCCCAGGTCGTCGCCGCCAAGGACGCCGTCATCGCCGACAACTCCACGGCCGACTACAAGGTCAAGCCGGAGGACGTCCCGGCCGACGCCGTCACGTCCTCCGGCTCCGGCCTGGACCCGGACATCTCCCCGGAGTACGCCAAGCTCCAGGTCCACCGGGTGGCCGAGCAGAACGAGCTCGACGTCAGGCAGGTCGAGAAGCTCGTCGCCGACCACACCACCGGCCGGACCCTCGGCTTCATGGGCGAACCCCGCGTCAACGTCCTCGAACTCAACACCGCGCTCAAGGCACTGACCAAGAGCTGACGTTCCGCACATCAAGGGTCTGGAGCCGGTGGGACGCGAAGCTCCCCCAGCCACCGCTGGGAGGGCCTCAGCGCCCTGCCGGCTCCGACCCGTATCCACCGAAAGAGGAAGGCCCCACACCGATGGTCAAGGTGCTGGTGGTGGAAGACGACGCCCAGCTCGTCCGCGCGCTCAGGATCAACCTGGAGGCACGGAAGTTCGAAGTGGCGACGGCTTCCGACGGAAACAACGCCCTGAGGCTGGCAGCCGCCCGCAAGCCGGACGTCATCGTGCTGGATCTCGGCCTGCCGGACATCGACGGCATCGACGTGATCAAAGAGGTGCGCAGGACGAGTGGCGTGCCGATCCTGGTGCTCTCCGCCCGCCATACGTCCGAGGAGAAGATCCGGGCCCTGGACGCGGGGGCCGACGACTACGTGACCAAACCGTTCAGCATGGACGAGCTCCTCGCCCGGCTGCGGGCTGCCGTCCGCCGAGTGGAGATTCCGGCACCCGCCCAAGAGATCTCCATGGTCTCGACCGACGAGTTCACCGTGGACCTGATCGCGAAGAAGGTCAGCCGCGGCGACCGCACGGTGCGGCTGACCCCTACCGAGTGGCACCTGCTGGAGATCCTCATCACCAATCCCGGCCGACTGATCAGTCAGCGAAAGCTGCTGCTGGACGTCTGGGGACCTACGTACGCCGAGCACACCAACTACCTGCGGGTCTACATGGCCCAGCTACGCCGCAAACTGGAAGCGGACCCCTCGCACCCGAGGTATCTGATCACCGAGCCCGGTATGGGCTACCGCTTCGAGGGATGACGAGAAAAATGGGACGCGGCAAGTTTCGTATCTACCTGGGCTCGGCCCCCGGCGTCGGCAAGACGTACGCGATGCTCTCGGAGGGCCACCGCCGGGTGGAACGCGGCACTGACGTCGTCGTCGCCTTCGTGGAGCACCACAACCGGCCGCGCACGGAGGTGATGCTGCACGGTCTGGAACAGATCTCACGGCGGGAGCTGGAGTACCGGGGCTCCACGTTCACCGAGATGGACGTGGACGCGATCCGGGCCCGCCGTCCGGCCGTCGCGCTCGTGGACGAACTCGCCCACACCAACGTGCCCGGCTCGCGCAACGCCAAGCGCTGGCAGGACGTCGAGGAACTGCTCCAGGCCGGCATCGACGTCGTCTCGACCGTCAACATCCAGCACCTGGAATCCCTCGGCGACGTCGTCGAAACGATCACGGGCGTTCGGCAGCGGGAGACCGTGCCCGACGAAGTCGTGCGGCGCGCCGACCAGATCGAGCTCGTCGACATGTCGCCCCAGGCCCTGCGCCGACGCATGGCGCACGGAAACATCTACAAGCCGGACAAGGTCGACGCCGCGCTCTCGAACTACTTCCGGCCCGGCAACCTCACCGCGCTGCGCGAACTCGCGCTGCTCTGGGTCGCCGACCGCGTCGACGAGTACCTTCGGGAGTATCGCGGCGAGCACAACATCCGCACCACCTGGCAAGCCCGCGAGCGCATCGTCGTAGGCATCACCGGTGGACCGGAGGGCCGCACCCTCATCCGCCGGGCCGCCCGGCTCGCCGAAAAGGGCTCGGGCGGCGAGGTCCTCGCCGTCTACATCGCCCGCAGCGACGGACTGACCGCCGCGTCACCCAAGGAACTCGCCGTCCAGCGCACCCTGGTCGAGGACCTCGGCGGCACCTTCCACCACGTCATAGGCGACAACATCCCCGACGCACTGTTGGAGTTCGCCCGCGGCGTCAACGCCACCCAGATCGTCCTCGGCGTCAGCCGCCGCCGCTCCTGGCAGTCCGTCTTCAGCCCCGGTGTCAGCGCCACCGTCGCCCGCGAATCCGGACCCGACCTCGACGTCCACATCGTCACCCACGACGAGGCCGCCAAGGGCCGCGGCCTTCCCGTCGCCCGGGGCGCACGCCTCGGCCGGCCCCGCCTCATCTGGGGCTGGCTCACCGGCATCGCCGGACCCGCCCTGCTCACCGTGCTGCTGAGCCAGGTCGTACCCGAACTCGGCCTGGCCAACGACATGCTGCTCTTCCTCACCTTCACCGTGGCGGCAGCACTCCTCGGCGGGCTGCTCCCCGCTCTGGCCTCGGCAGCCTTCGGGTCACTGCTGCTGAACTACTACTTCACCCCGCCGGTCCACAAGCTCACCATCGCCGACCCCAAGAACATCGTCGCCATCGCGATCTTCGTCGGCGTCGCCGTATCGGTGGCCTCGGTGGTCGACCTGGCCGCCCGGCGCACCCACCAGGCCGCCCGGCTGCGCGCCGAGTCCGAGATCCTCTCCTTCCTCGCCGGCAGCATCCTGCGCGGCGAAACCGCCCTCGACGCCCTGCTGGAGCGGGTGCGCGAGACCTTCGCCATGGATTCCGTCGCACTGCTGGAACGCGGTACCGACGTCGAGCCGTGGACCTCGGCGGGCAGCACGGGCCGGAACCCGGTCACCCGTCCCGAGGACGCCGACGTGGACATGCCCATCGGTGAGAACATGTCCCTGGCCCTGACCGGCCGGGTCCTGCCCGCCGAGGACCGCCGCGTCCTCGGCGCCTTCGCCGCCCAGGCAGCCGTCGTACTCGACCGGCAGCGCCTCGTCGACGAGGCCGAGGAGGCGCGCCGCCTGATCGAAGGCAATCAGATCCGGAACGCGCTGCTGGCCGCCGTCAGTCATGACCTGCGCACACCGCTCGCCGGCATCAAGGCCTCCGTCACCTCCCTGCGTTCCACTGACGTGGAATGGTCCGACGAGGACCAGGCCGAACTCTTGGAGGGCATCGAGGACGGCGCCGACCGCCTCGACCACCTGATCGGCAACCTGCTCGACATGTCCCGCCTCCAGACGGGCACCGTCGTCCCGATCATCCGCGTGACCGATCTCGACGAGGTCGTCCCGATGGCCCTGGCCGGAGTCCCCGACGCCAGCGTCGAACTCGACATTCCCGAGACCCTGCCGATGGTCGCCGTCGACCGAGGCCTCCTGGAACGGTCCGTCGCCAACATCGTCGAGAACGCGGTCAAGTACAGCCCGGCCGGAGAGACCGTCCTCGTCTCCGCCAGCGCCCTCGCCGACCGTCTCGAACTTCGCGTCGTCGACCGTGGACCGGGTGTCCCCGACGAGGCCAAGGACCGGATATTCGAGCCCTTCCAGCGGTACGGAGACGCCCCCGCGGGTGCCGGGGTGGGGCTCGGGCTGGCAGTCGCCAGGGGCTTCCTGGAGGCCATGGACGGCACCCTGACCGCCGAAGACACCCCCGGCGGCGGCCTGACGATGGTCCTCACGCTGCCCATCGCCAGAGGCGCCCTTCCGGTCACCGCCGAGCTCTCGGCCGACGCCACGACGTGACCCGGCGCCACGCCTGGGGAACGTGCGGAAGATACAGGCCGCCCAGGGTGTCCGACGAGGAAGCGGGTCGGTACGCCGCCGAGTTCCCGGACGATCCCACAGCGAGGACCCGCCACCTCGCCCGCGAATGGGGAGGTCGCATCTGGCGGCTAGCTGACATCTGCACAAGTCGCGCAGGTGCCACGCCACATGCCGCCGTGGTGCCCCAGCTACTCGCGCAGGAGTCGAGCCTGGGTGCACGTCGCCGGGCACCGGACTGGGCACTGCGCACAGCGTGATCCCCCTTGGCGTCCGTGGCGCCGAAACCGCAACGCCGCGCAGAGAGACCGATCCTCGGGCGTTCCGACACTTTCAGATTTGGCGCCGCCAGGGGCGGGCGGCCTGGAAGGATTGAGGACCCCTGACGCAGGCCACGGGCCCACACGACGAATGCCCTTGACGTCTGGAGACCGACGGTCGTCGGCCGACTTGGCCTGCCCGCCGAGCTGCGATCCGCCGAGGGTCACACCCACCCTCGCCTGACCGAGCGGAGCGCTGCCGCGCTTCACAGCGACACGTCACGCACGAGCCCCAACCCGGCAGGTCCCACCCGGGCGGAACCTGCCGAGCCTCCACGGATCCAGGTGACAACCATGAGGCCCAAGTGCCAACTAAAGATCCTCGTCACACCGCCCTAACGGCGTACGCGGGGCATGCCCAGGCCGATCCAGGAGATGATCTCGCGCTGGATCTCGTTGTTGCCTCCGCCGAAGGTGAAGATCACGGCGCTGCGGTAGCCGCGTTCGAGTTCGCCGTGCAGGACCGCGCCGGCCGAGCCGTCCTTGAGGGAGCCGGCCGCGCCGACGACCTCCATCAGCCAGGCGTAGGCGTCCCTGCGCGCCTCGGAGCCGTACACCTTGACGGCGGAGGCGTCCTGGGGGGTGAGGGTGCCCTCCTGGACGGCGTTCACCATCTGCCAGTTGAGCAGCTTCATCGCGTCGAGCCGGGCATGGGTGCGGGCCAGGCGGCCGCGGACCCAGGAGAGGTCGATGACGCGGCGGCCGTCGGCGAGTTTGGTCTCGGCGGCCCAGCGTTGGACGTCGTGGAGGGCGCGGATGGCCATGGTGCCGTGGGCGGCGAGGGTGACGCGCTCGTGGTTGAGCTGGTTGGTGATCAGCCGCCAGCCCTTGTTCTCCTGCCCCACGCGGCGGGACGCCGGGACGCGGATGTTCTCGTAGTGGCTGGCGGTGGTGTCGTGCGAGGCGAGCGTGTTGATGAGGGTGCAGGAGTAGCCGGGGTCCGAGGTCGGTACGAGGAGCATGGTGATGCCCTTGTGCGCGGGCGCTTCCGGGTCGGTGCGGACGGCGAGCCAGACCCAGTCGGCGGTGTCGCCGTTGGTGGTCCAGATCTTCTGGCCGTTGACCACGTAGGTGCCGGTCTCCTCGTCGCCCTCGCGGACGGCCTTGCACTTGAGCGCGGCGAGGTCGGTGCCGGCGTCGGGCTCGCTGTAGCCGATGGCGAAGTCGATCTCGCCCGCGAGGATCTTCGGCAGGAAGTACGCCTTCTGCTCGTCGGTGCCGAACTGCATGATGGTCGGACCGACGGTGTTGAGCGCCATCAGGGGCAGCGGTACGACGGCCTGCGCGGCCTCGTCGAAGAAGATGAACTGGTCCATCGGGGTCATGCCGCGGCCGCCGTACTCCTTGGGCCAGCCGACCCCGAGCCAGCCGTCCGCCCCGAGCCGGCGGATGGTCTCCCGGTAGAACCGCTTCTGGGCGGCCGGGTCCTCGTAGCGGGAGTAGACGTCCTCGGGGACCAGCTCGGCGAAGTAGGCGCGCAGCTCGGTGCGCAACTGCTGCTGCTCAGGCGTGTATTCGAGGTGCACGGCCCCTCCGGGAGTCTCGCGGTCCAGCCGGTTCGCTGGGTGACGGCGGCGGTCAGAGTAGAACCAGTTCCATAAATTCGGAAGGGGCCGAAAGATTCGGAAGGACCCGCGCGCCCCCGGTTCAGTGGGGGCGCTCATACTTTCGACCATGACGACCCCACGGAGCAGAGCGGAATTCTTCGTCGAGCCGGAGCTGGAGGGCCGCTTCAGCGGACCCGCGACCGGTGACGAACGGCGCATGCTGGTCGCCTTCCTGGCGGACCATCGAGCGACCCTGGAACTGAAGTGCGCGGGCCTGGTGGAGGAGTTGGCGCGGCGGTCGGTGGAGCCGTCCACGCTGTCCCTGCTCGGGTTGGTGCGGCACCTGGCCGATGTGGAGCGGCGCTGGTTCCGCCTGGTCCTGGCGGGTCAGGACGACGCCTCGCCCCTCTTCTCCTCGGCGGACGATCCCGACGGGGCCTTCGACGGAGCCGTCGCCGACCCGGCGGCCGTGGCGGCGGCCTGGGAGGCGTGGCGCGACGAAGTGGCCTTCGCCGAACGCTTCGTGGCCGAGGCACCCGACCTCGAAGTCGAGGGTGACGACGCCTGGCGGGGCAAGGTGTCCTTGCGTTGGGTCCTGATCCACATGGTCGAGGAGTACGCCCGGCACAACGGCCACGCCGACCTGCTCCGCGAGCGGATAGACGGGGCCATCGGGATCTGAGGTACGCCTCTGCCGCCCGGGCGGCCTGCCGCACAATGGCCTTCTGGCGGCCCGGACTTCCGGGCCGCGGAAGGCGGAGGATCCGGGGGGCGTACATGGACCACGAGGCACGGCGCCGCGAGCTCGCCGGGGGCGCCGGGGGCTCCGAGCTCGAGTCGGCGGTGACGCAGATCCACGAGCCGGGGGCCCTCCCCGTCGACATCGGGATCCCCGCCCGCGCCGAGTACTGGGAGAGCTTGCCGGGGGACGTCACGGCCCGGCTGCTGGAGAAGGCGGGCCGGACCCTGACCTGGTGGGCCGGGCCTGATGCCGACGGGCGGCCCTCAGCGCTGGTGGTCGGTGACCGTGGGCTGTGCCGGGTCACGCAGGAACCCCGTGACGGAGCACCGGAGTTCCGGGGGCGGCGGGTCCGGGTGGAGCCGGGCTCGCTGCGCAGCCGGGCCTTCGACGGGAAGCCCTCGCCCGACGGGCGGGCCGCCGCGCCGGGTGCGCCGGGGGCTCCGGTGCTGCGGATCGACCTGGGGGCGGCGGCGCAGGGGGTGCTGGGCCATTTCCCGCTCCCCGTACAGGACTTCGTACAGCGTCCCTTCCTGTCCGACCCTTCCAGGGGCAGCGGCGTGACCGCCGACTGGTACTACGAGGAGACCGTCGAGCCCGCCCGGACCACCTGGTTCGTCGCCTTCTGCCTGTCCACCGAGCACACCCTGGCGGTCGCCGAAGGCACCCGGACGCTCGCCCGGGGCGCGCGCCCGGACCGGGCCGAGTGGCACGGGATCCAGTGCCACCAGGCCCGGCTCGCACCGCGCTGATCACACGGGTGTGACTCCCTCTCCGGCCAGGCCGGGCCTGATCAGCACCTTGATGTGTTCCTCCGGGCGGCGCAGCGAGGCGAAGGCCGCGTCGAGGCCGCCGAAGCCGGCCTCCCCGGTGACCAGGACGGCCGGGTCGATGCGCCCGTCGGCGAGCCGGGTCAGGGTCGCGCCGAACTCCTGGGGCGGGTAGGTGAGGCACATCCTGATGGTCACGTCCTTGTAGATGCCGACCACGGGACGGATCACGTCCTCGGTCATCACCCCGCCGATCTGGAGGATCTCGGTGCCGCGCGGGACGCTGTGCAGCAGCGCGCCCAGCACGCCGGGGACGCCCACGCAGTTGACGACCACCATGGCACGCGCACCGGCCCCGGCGAGCTCGACGCAGCGGGCCACCGGGTCCACCGGGTGCTCACCGTCCGCCGGGTCCACCACCGCGTGCGCGCCCAGCCGGGCCGCCGCCGCACGCCGCAGCGCCGAGGGGTCGGAGGCCACCACCGGTCCGGCGCCGCGCTCCAGCAGGGCCGCGATGGCGCCCAGCCCCACGGGACCGCAGCCGATGACCACGGCCGGGGTGCCCTCCCCGGCGGCGCTGCGGGCGATGTTCCCGAAGCCGACGGCGAGCGGCTCGGTCAGCGCGGCCGACGCCAGGTCGAGGGAGTCCGGTACGGGCAGCAGCGCCTGCGCCTGTACGACGATCCGCTCGCCGAATCCGCCGGGGAAGGCGTTGCTGTAGCCGACGGTGCGCACCACTCCCCCGGTGTCGACCGCCCAGGGCAGGCCGACCACCCCGGTCCCGGGTTCGGGTCCGCTCGCGCCGGCCCCGTAGGCCAACACCCGGCCGGAGAACTCGTGGCCCATGACCAGCGGCCGGTCCGGGTCGAAGAGGAAGCTGGTGGTGCCGCTGTCCCGGGAGGCCCGCAGGAAGTCCTCGGTGTGGGCGACCGCGCTGAGGTCGGAGCCGCAGATCCCGCAGGCCGCCGTCTCCACGAGGGCCTGCCCGGGGCCGGGTAGGGGGTCCGCGTACTCCCGGACCCGGAACCGTCCGCCCTCCAGCACCGCCGCCCTCAACGGACCTCCCCCTTGCGGGCGATGGCTTCCATGGTGGAGCGGCGCACGGCCCCGACGAACCGCTCGCTGTTGCGTCCGACCCAGTCGAGGCTCGCGCGGCGGGCCTCGGCCGCTCCGGTGAGCCGCGGTACGACGCGTTCGGCGAAGAGTTCGAGGCTGCGCAGGGCGGCGGCCGGCTCGGCGATGTCGAGCTGGAGGATCAGGAAGGTGCCGAAGCCACCGGTCTTGTCCGCCAGTTGTCCGATGCGTTCGACCGCGTCCTCGGCGGTGCCGATGACGGCCCGGCCGAAGGTGGGCAGCCCGTCCGTGACCCAGCGTTCGACGGCGCCGGCCGCCGTGCCGCAGCCTTCCAGCCGGGTCCCGCCGAGCGTCTCGATGTACGTCACGAGATCGGTGGTCCCGAACTCCGCCTCGCGCAGGGCCTGTTCCCGGGTTTCGGCGAGGTGCACCGGGGTGACCAGCCGCCAGGCGTCGCGGTCGGGGTCTCGGCCCGCTTCGGCGCAGGCCCGCTCGTGTGCGGCCCAGTTGGCGTCGAGCGCGGCGTGACCCGCCGGGTCGGAGGCGGCGAGCGAGAGCATGCCGACTCCGTGCCGCCCGGCCAGTACGGCCCCGGTGGGCGACACCGCCGAGGCGACGGCCACGTCCAACTCCCGACCCCGGTAGGGGCCGAGCTGGAGCCTGGCCTCCTCCAGGGCGAACCAGTCGGTGGCGGCCGTCACGGTCTCCCCGCGCAACAGCCGTATGACGGCGTCCAGCGAATCCGCCATCATCTCCCGCGAGCGCAGGGGATCGACGCCCATCATGAAGGCGTCGGAAGGCAGTTGGCCCGGTCCGACGCCCAACATGGCCCGGCCTCGCGACTGATGGTCGAGCTGGCAGATCCGGTCGGCGAGGATCAGCGGCTGGTGGTACGGGAGGGAATTGACGCCGGTGCCGAGCATGATCCGACCGGTCCGCTCGGCCGCCGCCGCGAGGAACAGCTCGGGCGAGGCGATGATCTCGTAGCCGGCGGAGTGGTGCTCCCCCACCCACACCTCCTCGTACCCGAGCCGGTCGAGTGCGCCGACGAGATCGAGGTCGCGGCGCAGCTGGAGCGCCGGGTCGCGGTCGGGCCGGTGGTAGGGGGCGAGGAACACCCCGAAACGGGCGGGGAGATGGGGCTGCGGCATCTGCGGTGGGCCCTTCCGTCGTACGGCTCGGCACGTCTGCCGTACGACGAAACACCGTCCGCCGCGCACCTTCAACGGCGCCGCGGGCGTCCTCCCGCTGAGTGGGATGTCCGGCTGTCAGGAGAAGAGGTAGAGCACGTCGAAGTGGACGAGGTCACGCTCCACTTCGAAGTGGAACGCGCCCGACGCGCCCGACGCGTCCGAGCTCTTGCCGTTCATGTAGGCGTCGAACTCCGGGCTGTGCTGCCAGGCCGCCACGGCTGGCAGGTGCTTCTTCAGCGGGCCGGGCAACGCGGGCGGCTCGGCGGGCGCGAAGGTACGGCCGGGGGCGCGCACGACCGCGGCCGCGCCTCCCGGCGGCAGGTGGGCGATGCCGACCAGCCGGATCCGCGAGTCCGGGCCCGGGATGGTGCGGCTGCCCTGGGTGGCCTCGTCGATGTCGTAGCCCTGCCAGTGCGCCTCGCTCAGCTCGCCCAGGTAGGGCTTGAACCGCTCGTTCAGCGGCTCCAGGTCGGTGCGGACCGGGTTGCGGTACGGCTCCGGCCACAGGAGGTACGTCATGCCGCCGCCCACCGCCAGCAGCGGGAGGCCCGCGATCAGCAGGAACCTCCGCCTGTTCGTGCGCCCCCGCCGTGTGTCCACGATCGCCCCCCGCCACCGCTCAGTTCAGGGCGCTGATCATAGCCGCGGCCGTAGCCGTCATCGCCGTGCGGGCGGCCGTCAGGTACGGCCGGGGGTCCGCCGGGGTCAGATGGGCGCGGATGGCTTCGGTCATGGCCACGTTCAGCGCGGTGCCGATGTTGACCTTGCGGATGCCGCCCGCGACGGCGGCCGCGAGTTCGGTGTCCGGCAGTCCCGAGGAGCCGTGCAGGACGAGCGGTACGTCCACGGTCTTCGCCAGCCGGGCGAGCAGCACGTGGTCCAGGGCGGCGGTCCGGGTGGTCATGGCGTGACTGCTGCCGATGGCGACGGCCAGCGCGTCCACCCCGGAGTCGGCCACGAACCGCCGTGCCTCGTCGGGGTCCGTACGTGCGCCGGGCGCGTGCGGGTCCGGCGGGGCGGCGCCGTTCTTGCCGCCCACCTCGCCCAACTCGGCTTCGATCCACAGCCCGTTGGTGTGCGCCCAGTCGGCGGCGGAGCGGGTCGCCTCCAGGTTCTCGGCGTACGGCAGTTGCGCGGCGTCGTACATCACGGAGCTGTAGCCCGCGTCGCAGGCCTGGCGGAGCAGCTCGGAGCTCTTGACGTGGTCGAGGTGCAGGCCGACGGGGACCGTGGCGGCTTCCGCGCAGGCGGCAGCGGCCCGGGAGATGGGGAGCAGTCGTCCGCCGCGGAACTTCACGGCGTTCTCGCTCAGTTGGAGGATGACCGGCAGCCCGGCGGCCTCCGCCCCGGCGACGACGGCCTCGGCGTGCTCCAGGGTGATGATGTTGAAGGCGGCGACGGCGCGGCCGGCGCGGGCCGCGTCCAGGACGAGGGGACCGGCCGGCACGAGGCTCATCGGACCGCCTCCTCGCCGGCGGTGAGGATCACCGAGCGGGTGAGGTGTCGCGGCGCGTCCGGATCGAGCTGCTGGTGCGCGGCGACGGCGAGGGCGAGGCGGTGCACGCGGACCAGTTCGGCGAGCGGGTCGAGCCGCCCCGCCACCCATTGGGAGCCGGTGGCGCGTACCTGTTCGGCGAGCCCGTCGGGGGCTTCGCCGAGCGACCAGGTGACGGTGCCGGGCCCGGAGACGCTGATGGGCCCGTGGCGGTACTCCATGGCCGGATAGGACTCGGCCCAGGACAGCGAGGCCTCGCGCATCTTGAGCGCGGCCTCGTTGGCGAGCCCGACGCTCCAGCCCCGGCCGAGGAAGGTGAACTGCCCCCGGCTCTCCAGCTCGGCGGGGAGCGGCTCGGCGAGGGCGGTGCGGGCGTCGGCGACGACGGAGGCGGTGTGCAGGCCGAGGTGGGCGCGCAAGAGGGTGAGGGCGGTGGTCGCGAAGCGGGTCTGCACGACGGACTGCTCGTCGGCGAAGTCGAGGACGACGACCTCGTCGGCGAGGGTGATCACCGGGGTCACCGGATCCCCGATGACGGCGGTCGTGGGCACGCCCGCCTCCCGCAGTCCGGCCAGCAGGTCCAGCACCTCGGTGGTGGTGCCCGAGCGGGTCAGGGCGAGGACCCGGTCGTAGCGGCGGTGGCGCGGGAACTCCGAGGCGGGGAACGCGTCGGTCTCCCCCTGCCCGGCCTCCTCGCGCAGCACGGCGGCAGCCTGGGCCATGTAGTACGAGGTCCCGCACCCGACGATCGCGATACGGTCGGCGGGCCGCGGCAGCACCGCCCGCCGCGCCGGGGCCAGTTCGGCGGCCCGTTCCCAGCATTCGGGCTGCGTGCTCAACTCGTACGCGACGTGGCTCATGGGGCTCCCTAGCGCCGATGGGTGCGTGTTCTTGCAAGGTAGCGGGGTGTTTCACGCAACTTCAAGCATCATGGGGGTTGATCGCCTGAGTTAATGTCGGCGTGTAGGCCAACGGAGAACATGCCGGAAGGCGACGGAACACCCAAGGGGGCGGCGGATGACCCGCAAGGAGCGCTGGCAGACGCTGCTGGACCTGCTCGTGGAGCGGGGCGAGCTGGAGGTGGAGCCGGCCGCGGAGGCCCTCGGCGTGTCGGCCGCGACCATCCGCCGCGACCTCGACCAGCTCGCCGAGCAGCAGCTCCTGGTCCGCACGCGCGGCGGGGCGGTCCTCCACGGGGTCTCGTACGAACTCCCGCTGCGCTACCGCACGTCGCGGCGCGCCGCCGAAAAGCAGCGCATCAGCGAGGCGGTGGCGGCCCTGATCACGCCGGGCGAGGTGATCGGCCTGACGGGCGGCACCACGACCACCGAGGTGGCCCGCGCCCTGGCCGGACGCCCGGACCTGGCAGCGGGCTCGCCGGCGCTGACCGTGGTCACCAACGCCCTCAACATCGCGGGCGAGCTGGTGATCCGCCCACAGTTCAAGATCGTCCTGACGGGGGGCGTCGCCCGGCCCCAGTCGTACGAGCTCACCGGCCCCCTCGCCGAACAGGTACTGGGCCAACTGGCGGTGGACACCGCGGTGGTCGGCGTGGACGGCTTCGACCCGGCTGACGGCGCGGCCACCCGCCACGAGGACGAGGCGTCGATCAACCGCCTGCTGTGCGAACGGGCCCGCCGGGTGGTGATCGCGGCCGACTCCAGCAAGCTCGGCGTACGGGCGTTCGCCCGCATCTGCGCGACCTCGGCGGTGGACGTCCTGGTCACGGACACGGGCCTGTCGGCGGAGGTCGCGGAGGAGTTCGCGGGGGCGGGGGTCGAGGTGCTGAGGGTGTGACGGGGTGACGGGCCGACGGGGTGAGGGCTCAGGCCGCGGGCACGCCGGACAGGCGGCCGACCACCCCGCGTCACATCCCTACGCGCCGCCCATCGATCAGCGTCCGACGGCCGCCTGCGGCGGGTCCAACGCGGGAGCGATGACGGCGAAGGCCCGGTCGGTCAGCTCGGCGGGGTCCTCGGCGCCGCCGCTGTCGCTCCAGCGGTGCAAGACGGCATCAAAGGCCGTCAGGGCCATTCCGGCGGCCAGGCGTGGATACAGGTCGACGCCGGAGCCCATGCGGGTCGTCAACTCCTGTGCGAGCTCGTCGCGCCACTGCGCCTGACGCTCAAGGAAGCGGGCATGGAGGGCCGGCGTGCCCAGGATCAGCCGAACCACGCGCAGCGCCCGGTCCGAGTGGTCACCGCAGGCGGCGACGGGGATCGAGATGGCATGCCTCAGGGCCTCGGAGGGCGGTTCCTCGACGGGGCGGGCGGCCAGTTCCGCGCGGATCCCGGTGCCCATGTCCGCGAGGAACTGGACGACCACGTCCTCCTTCGACGCGAAGTACCGGAAGAACGTCCTCTTGGACACACCGGCGGCGGCGACGATCTCGTCGACCGTCACCAGGTCGAATCCCTTGACCGCCAGCAGTTGCAGGGCCGCCTCGGTCAGCTCGTCCGAGACGAGCCGGCGCTTGCGCTCGGCCAGGCTGATTTCAGGGCGTGATGTCACCGACCGATGGTAACCCAATGCCTCGCATGACACTGAGGGGCACCTTGACACCAAGTGCCACCAGAGGCAATCTGTGCCACATGCGATGGACTGTGGAGCGGATACCGGACCAGAACAAGCGGGTGTTCGTCGTCACCGGAGCCAACAGCGGGCTCGGTCTGGCGACGACCCGGATGCTCGCCCGTCGGCGTGGGCACGTGATCCTCGCCGTGCGAGACGAGGAGAAGGGACGCCGGGCGGTCGTGGAGATAACCGCCCGTCAGCCGGACGCCGTCCTTGAGGTGCGCAGACTCGACCTGGCCGATCTCGATTCGGTCCGGGCCTTCGCGGACCGGCTGCGTGAGGATCACGCGCGACTGGACGTGCTCGTGAACAACGCAGGTGTGATGGCACCGCCTCGGACACTCAGCGCCCAGGGCCACGAGCTGCAGTTCGCCGCCAACCACCTCGGCCACTTCGCGCTGACCGGACTGCTCCTCGACCTGCTCACCGCCGGCCACGACCCCCGGGTCGTCACGGTGAGTTCGACCAACCACCGACAGGGCCGCATCCACTTCGACGACATCACCGGCGAGCACGGCTACAAGCCGATGGCCTTCTACAACCAGTCGAAGTTCGCCAACGCCGTCTTCGGTCGGGAACTCCACCGTCGGCTGACCGAAGCCGGAAGCCCGGTGCTCAGCGTCCTCGCCCACCCCGGGTACACGGCCACCAACCTGCAGACGAGCTCCCCGAGCGGCCTGACCAAGCTCCTCTTCGGCCGCGTCCTCGCCCCACTCGCCCAGTCCCCGGACCAGGGAGCCCTGCCCCAGCTGTACGCGGCGACCGCACCGGACGTGGCGGGCGGACAGTTCATCGGCCCGGACGGCCTCGCCGAGCTACGCGGCCGGCCCACGACCGTCCGGCTGTCCCCCGCGGCGGCCGACGCCGACACCGGCCGCCGTCTGTGGCAGCTGTCAGAGCAACTGACCGACGTCCACTTCGTGTTCCGCCCCGGCCCATGACGGTGCGCGGACGCCTCCTCAGTGCTCCGGCAGCCGCTCCGACTCCCTCACCAGGGCCGCCAGGACCGGCGCGATCAGAGGGTGGGATTCCGCCCCTCGGCGGGTGGCCGCGAACACGCGGCGGGTGGCGGCGGGGCCCCCGGCCGGAGCCACCGGGCGGACCTGGACCTCCTTGAGGTCCATGCCGCGCAGGGCCGACCGCGGGACCAGGGCGACCCCCGCCCCGGCGCCCACCAGCGCGGTCACCGCGCGGAAGTCGTCGGAGGAGTGCACGAACCGGGGCTGGAAGCCCGCCAGTTCGCACGCCAATAGCGTCACGTCGTGGCACGGATTGCCCGGGTACTGGCCCACCCAGTCCGAGTCGGACAGGTCCGCCAGGGACACGGCCGGGAGATCGGCGAGCGGGTGCCCCGAGGGGAGCACCGCGTCGAAGGGCTCCGCGTACAGCGGGAGCACCGACAGCCGCCCGTCGTCCGCGCCCGGCGCGCCCCGGTACTCGACGGCCAGCGCCACGTCGGCCTCGCCGTCCAGCAGCAACGGCAGGCTCTGGTCGCCCTCCGCGTCCCGCACCCGGAGCCGGATTCCCGGGTGCTCCAGCGCGAGGCGGGCGATGGCGGGGGCGAGCACCTCCGCGATGCCCGTCGCGAAGGCGGCCACCGTGACCTCGCCCGCGGAGCCGCCCGCGTAAGCGGCGAGTTCGGCTTCGGCCCGCTCCAGCTGCGCCAGTACCTCGTGGGCGTGGGCGAGCAGGATCTCGCCGGCCGCCGTGAGCCGTACGCCCCGGCCGCTGCGGGTGAGCAGCGCGTGGCCCGTCTCCTGTTCCAGCGCCGCGAGCTGCTGGGAGACGGCGGAGGGGGTGAGGTACAGGGCTGCGGCCGCGGCGGTCACCGTACGGTGATCCGCCACGGCCCGCAGGATGCGCAGCCGGCGGGGGTCGATCACCCCACCAGTATCTCAGCCCTCCAGCGCCGCCCGGGCCTCCACGAACGCGGCCACCGCGCGCTCCACGTCGGCCGTCGAGTGGGCCGCCGAGAGCTGGACGCGGATGCGGGCCGCCCCCATGGGCACCACCGGGTACGAGAAGCCGATCACGTACACGCCGCGCTCCAGCAGCAGCTCCGCCATCCTGGCCGCCTTCGCCGCGTCGCCGATCATCACGGGGGCGATGGCGTGGTCGCCGGGCAGGATCTCGAAGCCGGCCTCGGTCATCTTCGAGCGGAAGAGGGCGGTGTTGGCGGCCAGCTGCTCGCGCAGGTCGCCCGCCGACTCCAGGAGGTCCAGGACCTTGAGCGAGGCCGCCGCGATGACCGGGGCGAGGGAGTTGGAGAAGAGGTACGGGCGCGAGCGCTGGCGCAGCAGCTCCACGATCTCGGCGCGGGCCGCGACGTAGCCGCCGGAGGCGCCGCCGAGGGCCTTGCCGAGGGTGCCGGTGATGATGTCGACGCGGTCCATGACGCCGTGCAGCTCGGGGGTGCCGCGGCCGCCGGGGCCGACGAAGCCGACGGCGTGCGAGTCGTCGACCATGACCATGGCGTCGTGGCGCTCGGCCAGGTCGCAGATCTCGGCGAGCGGGGCGACGTAGCCGTCCATGGAGAAGACGCCGTCGGTGACGATGAGCTTGCGGCGGGCGCCGCCCTCGGTGGCTTCCTTCAGGCGGGCTTCGAGCTCGGCCATGTCGCGGTTGGCGTAGCGGAAGCGGCGGGCCTTGGAGAGGCGGATGCCGTCGATGATCGAGGCGTGGTTGAGGGCGTCGGAGATGACCGCGTCCTCGGCGCCGAGCAGGGTCTCGAAGACGCCGCCGTTGGCGTCGAAGCAGGAGGAGTAGAGGATCGTGTCCTCCTGACCGAGGAACGAGGACAGTCGCGCCTCCAGCTCCTTGTGCACCTCCTGCGTGCCGCAGATGAAGCGGACGGAGGCCATTCCGTAGCCCCAGCGGTCCAGCGCGTCCTTCGCCGCGGCGACGACCTCGGGGTGGTCGGCCAGGCCGAGGTAGTTGTTGGCGCAGAAGTTGAGCACCTCGCCGGCCTGGCCGCCCGCGGTGACGGCGACGGCGGCGTTCTGCGGGGTGCCGATGACGCGCTCGGGCTTGTGCAGCCCGGCGGCGCGGATCTCGTCGAGGGTGGTGCGGAGGTCGTCGCGGACGGTCTCGAACATGCGGGCTCCTATGCGGCGGAGGGCGGCGAGGGGAGGAGGGGGCCGGGCCCCGCGGAGGGGGGAGGGTTTGCGGGGCCCGGCCGGAGGGAGGTGGTTCGGAGGGACTGGTGGGGCGGTGGGTGCGACGCGGCGGGCGCGGGGCCGCCTCGCCCGGTTACGCCGTCCAGTCCAGGATGATCTTGCCGCTGCGGGCGGTGGACGCCTCGTCGAACGCGGCCTCGAAGTCGCGGTGCGAGTAGCGGCCGGTGACGACCGGGCTGAGGTCGAGACCGCCCTCCAGCAGCACCGTCATCGCGTACCAGGTCTCGAACATCTCGCGGCCGTAGATGCCCTTGATGGTGATCATCGAGGTGACGACCTTCGCCCAGTCCACCGGGAACTCCTGGGCGGGCAGGCCCAGCATGGCGATCCGGCCGCCGTGCGTCATGTTGTCGATCATGTCGCGCATCGCCTCGGCGCGGCCGGACATCTCCAGGCCGATGTCGAAGCCTTCGCGCAGGCCCAGCTGCGCCTGCGCGTCGGCGATGGACCGCTCGGCGACGTTCACCGCGAGCGTGGCGCCCGCCTTGCGGGCGATCTCCAGGCGCTCGGGGCTGACGTCGGTGATGACCACGTTGCGCGCACCGGCGTGCCGGGCCACGGCCGCCGCCATGATCCCGATCGGGCCGGCGCCGGTGATCAGCACGTCCTCGCCGACGAGCGGGAAGGAGAGCGCCGTGTGCACGGCGTTGCCGAAGGGGTCGAAGATCGCCGCCACGTCCAGGTCCACCGCGGTGCGGTGCACCCACACGTTCTGCGCGGGCAGGACCACGTACTCGGCGAAGGCACCGTCACGGCCGACCCCGAGCCCGATGGTGCTGCGGCACAGGTGACGGCGGCCGGCCAGGCAGTTGCGGCACTTGCCGCAGACCAGGTGGCCCTCGCCGCTGACGAGCGCGCCGATCTCGATGTCGCGGACGTCGGCGCCGAGCGCGGCGACCTCGCCGACGAACTCGTGGCCGAGCACGAGCGGAGTCTTGACCGCGCCCTGCGCCCAGCCGTCCCAGGCACGGATGTGCAGGTCGGTTCCGCAGATGCCGGTGCGCAGCACCTTGATCAGCACGTCGCCGGGGCCGTATTCGGGCTCGGGAACGTCCATGAGCCACAGCCCGGGCTCGGCCTTGTGCTTGACGAGTGCCTTCATGGGGGTGGCTCCAGGCATGCGGAAGGGGGCGCCGCGGGCGTGCGGGCCCGGACGGCGTCGGTGACGGCACCAATCTGCCGATCGGCACGGTGATCAGTCCATCGAGACTTTCTTAAGCGGGTCGACAGCGCAGCTTCACGCCTATGCTCCTCAGGTGACGGGGCAGGGTCCCGGGCCGGATGCACGGTTCGGGGAAAAGGGGAGGTGAGGGGCGTGCCGAGTCTGCGCAGCAGGGCGCTGTCGGCGGCGCTGATCGCGGCGGGTCGGCGAAGACGGTTCGCGAGCGCCGAGGCGGTGCGGAGCCAGGTGGCGCAGTCCGCCCGGCGGCCCGCGTCGCATCTGCCGCCGCGCTCGCTGGGCCGGGTCGCCGAGATATCCCGGACCTTCGTCGGGGCCTGGCCGGTGTACGACGTGTCCCCCCTCGGGACCGAGCCGGCGGCGCGGGTGCTGTACGTGCACGGTGGCGGGTACATCAACGAACTGGTCCGCCCGCATTGGGCGTTGATCCGGCACCTGGTCACGCGGGCGCGGGCCCGGGTGGTCGTCCCGGCGTACATCCTGGCCCCGCGCGGAACCGCCGACCGCACGGTCCCGGTCGCCGCCGACCTGCTCAGCGGCCTGATCGAGAGCGGCGGCGCGGGCGGCACGGTGCTCCTCGGGGACTCCGCGGGTGCCGGGCTGGCATTGGCCGCCGCGCAGCGGCTGCGCGACCGGACCGGGGCGCAGCCCTCCCGGATCGTGCTGATCTCGCCCTGGCTGGACGTGACCATGAGCCATCCCGACCAGGCGCTGATCGAGGCGGCCGACCCCATGCTGGCCCGGCCGGGGCTGCGCGAGGCAGGCCGGCTGTACGCCGGCATGCTCGCCGCGGACGATCCTCTGGTGAGCCCGCTGCACGGGTCCTTCGCGGGGCTGGCGCCGTTGACGGTGTTCGCCGGGACCCGGGACGTGCTGGTCACGGACAGCAGGGAGCTGCTGAGCCGGGCCCTGGCGGCCGGGGTGGACGTGGAGTTCCACGAGGAGGCGGGGCTGCCGCACGGGTATCCGCTGATGCCGCTGCCGGAGGGGCGGGCGGCACGGGAGCGGATCGTGGAGCTGATCCGGGCCACGGAGGAGCTGTGACCGTTACGCCGTGCAGGTCATCAGGGAGCTGACCGGCCAGGCCCGGTAGGCCGTCCAGTAGGCCTCGTCGCGTACGGGGTCGGCCGGCGGGGTCCGGGTCGGCTGCCAGCCGACGGTGGTGAAGCCCGCCTCGACGGCTGCTTCGGCGAGGTCGGCGTGGGCCCATTCGCGGTACTCGAAGTGCACCGGGGGTGCCGGGGGCTCGGTGACGAAGTGTGCTTTGAGCAGCGGTGCGTCGCCCTCCCGGAGCCGGTCGAGGATGCGGACCCCGTACGGCGACCAGTCAACGTGCGGGAACGCCCCGGCGTTGGGCACGATGGCGAGGAGCTTGGCGCCGGGGCGCAGGTTGGCGCGGACGGAGCGGAACATCGCGTGCAAGGAGCCGCGGTCGGGTGCCTGGTTGAACAGGTAGACGGCGGTGGCGAGGTCGAAGGGGCCGAGGTCGGGCAGGCCGGCGGCGTCGGCGACGAGGTACTCGATGTCCGCCCGCTCCGGGCCCGTGCCGTGCTCGCGGGCGAGCCTGATCAGCTCCGGCGAGCTGTCCACGCCGACGGTCCGGCGGGCCCCGCCGCCGGCCAGCAGCCGGGTGTTGTCGCCGTGTCCGCAGGCCAGGTCGAGGGTGTCGAGCCCGCGGACCCCGCCGAGCTCGTCGAGGGCGCCGAGGAGGGTGTGGGTGTCCGCCGCGGAGAAGGCGGCCATGCTCCTGGACTCCGCGTAGCGTTCGCCGATGATGTCGTACTGGTACCGCATGCTCTGCCTTCCGGTGGCCCGCCGGGGGTGGGGACGCGTGCGTATCGTGCCCCGTGGCGTGGCCGGAGGCGGTCCGTACGGCTGTGCGTCCCCCGGACGAGGGAAGCGGTCGGCCTATTGCCAGGGGGTGTGGTCGCTGTCGCCCGGGGCTTTCAGCCCCTCGGCAGCAGTTCGCGCGCGCAGGTGCGCAGCCAGGCGTGCCCCGGATCGGCGTCGTGGCGCGGGTGCCAGGCCATGCCGAAGGGCAGCGTCGGCAGGTCGAGGGGGATCTCGAAGACCTCCAGTCCGAGCGCGGTGGCGAGCGGCACGGCCTGGGTGCTGAGCAGGCCGACGAGGTCGCTCTCGCGCAGGACGAAGAGGGAGGTGGGGAAGGTGCCCACCGCGCCCACCACCCGCCGGGACAACCCCTGCTCGGCGAGGGCGGTGTCGACCGGGCCTTCCAGGCGGCCGCGCCTGGAGGCGATCAGGTGGTCGGCGGCGGCGAAGCGGCGCGCGGTGACGCGGCCGCGGAGCAGCGGATGACCGGGGCGTACGACGGCCAGCATCCGCTCGTCGGCGAGGTGCTCGACGCGCACTTCGGGGGTCCGGGTGTCGACGACGCCGAGTTCCAGGTCGGCCACGCCCTCGCGCAGGGCCGGGACGTCCACGTGGCTCTCCGCGAGGAAGCGCAGCCGCACCCCGGGCGCCTCGTCGGTCATCCGGGTGAAGAGGGTGGCTCCGTAGACGGCGGTGAAGGCTTCGTTGGCCAGCACGGTGAAGGTCCGGGTGAGGGTGGGCAGGTCGACCTGGCCGCCGGTGAGGAAGAGGGCGCGGGCCCGTTCCACGACGGCGCGGACCTCGCCCTGGACGGCCAGCGCGTGCGGGGTGGGCACCATGGTCCGGCCGGCCCGGACCAGGACGGGGTCGCCGAGGGCCTTGCGGATGCGGCCGAGGGTGCGGCTCATGGCGGGCTCGGACAGGTGGAGGCGGGCGGCGGCCCGGGACACGCTCGACTCCTCCAAGAGGACGTCGAGGGCGACGAGGAGATTGAGGTCGAGTCCGAGGCCGGAGCCGGGGCCCGATCCGGATTGCGTCACACGCATTCATCCCTTGCACAACTTGCACTGGAACGCAGGTCACTCCAACTCTACGGTGAGGGACGGGAGATGGCCTCGCCTCCCCCATCCGCCCATCCCCCTCATCGCTTTCCCGCCGCCGACTCCTAGGAGGAGCCGTGCTCCGCCCTGCCCCGAACCGGACCGCCCCCAGCGGGCCCGACCCGCACCCGCACGACGCCCCGGACCGGCCCGCCCTGACCCGGCCCGCCCTGTTCGTTCTGTGTGCCTGCGTGCTGGTCGCCCAGGCCATGGTCGCCGCCGTCAACCTGTTGATCCCCCAGCTCGCCGCCTCCACCCTGCGGCCGGACCCCGGCGAGCTGCTGTGGGCCGTCGACGCGTACGTGATCGTCTTCGCCGCGCTGCTGATCCCGGCCGGAGCGCTCGGCGACCGGTACGGCCGCAAGGGCGCCCTGCTGGCCGGACTCGCGCTGTTCGCCGCGGGCGGGGCGGTCAGCGCGCTCGCCCCGGACCCGGCCGTGCTGATCGCCGGGCGCGGGCTGTGCGGGGCCGGGGCGGCGCTGATCATGCCGGCAACGATGTCCGTGCTGGTGCACCTGAGCCCGCCCGAGGCGCGCGGCCAGGCCCTCGCCACGTGGACCCTGGCCGCGGGCCTCGGCGGCCTGGCGGGCAATGTCGGGGGCGGCCTGGCCGGGGAGTTCCTGACCTGGCGGGCCCTGTTCTGGGCGGTCGTCCCGCTCGGTGCGCTCCTCGCGATCGCGGTCGCCCGTACGGTGCCCCGTACGCCGTCCCGGCCCGACGCGGCCGTCGACCCCTTCGGTGCGGCTCTGCTCGCCGGGGCCCTGCTCGCGGTGGTCTACGGGATCATCGAGGGGCCCGCGTACGGCTGGGGCTCCCTGCGGGTGCTTGCCGCCTTCGGCGCCGGCGCCGCACTCCTGGCCGCCTTCACCGGCCATGCGCTGCGCGCGGCCCGACCCCTGCTGGACCCGCGGATCTTCGCCTCGCGCGGGCTGCGCGCCGGGACGCTCGGGATCGGCGCCGCCTTCTTCGGGCTCTTCTCCCTCTTCTTCGTCAACGCCCAGTACCTCCAGTACGCGAAGGGCTTCTCCCCGGTGCAGGCCGGATTCGCGATCGTTCCGCTGACCGTCGGCATGGCCCTGGTGCCCAGGTTCGGCGCCCGGCTGGGGGAGCGCACCGGGCCGCGGCTGCCGGTCGGCGCAGGGCTCGGGCTGATCGGGGCGGGGCTGCTGCTGGTCTCCACCGCCGACGCGGGCACCCCGTACGCCCTGTACGCGCTCTACCTGCTGGTGCTGTCGGTCGGCACCGGGCTGTGCGCGCCCTCCCTGACCCTGACGGTGGTGGCGGAGCTGCCCGCGCACCAGGCCGGGCTCGGATCCGGCCTGAACACGGCGGCCCGCGAGATCGGCGCGGCCCTCGGGGTGGCGGTGGTCGGCACCGTGCTGGCGTCCCGTTTCCACGGCGACCCGACGGATCCGGCGCGGATCGGCGCCTTCACCGACGCGATGGGGTCGGCACTGCGCACCGTGGCCGTGGTGCTGCTGGTGGTCTCCGCGCTGGTGGTGGCCGGATACCGGGGCTCCGGGGGTGGGCGGCGGGACGCCCGCCGGGGTGCGGCGGCGGCGGCCGAGGGCGCATCCTGACGGTGTGACGGCGAGAGGGGACAGCTCCGGACCGGCCCCCGACGCCACGGCCCAGGCGCTCACGCGTGCCACGGCGAGTGCCGTGGAGGCCGTCGGCGGGTACGCAGGCGGGGTCTACCTACGCTCGCGCACCGAGGAACTGTTGCTGGCGACACTCCTCGGACTGCCGGGACCGCTGTTCAAGGCCTGGTGGCGAATGCAGGTGAACCGCCCCTACCCGGTGGCGGAGGCGTACCGCTCCGGGCAGGCCGTGCACCTGCCGGACGCCGAGGCGGCCATGCGGCGCTTCCCGCAGCTGATGGCCGGGCTGCCCTTCCCCTTCGGCTCGCTGTTCGAGCCGGTCACCGCCGGGTCGGAGCGGTTCGGGGTGCTGATGGTGCTGCGCCCGGCCACCCCCGGGGTCCCGGTCGGGACTGCCGACCGGGAGCGGATGCGCGAGGCCGCGGCCGCCCTGGCCCGGGAGCTCGCGGCCCTGACGGCGGCCGGGGCGCCGGTGCTCTGGGAGGGGGACCCGGTATACGTGCCGCCGCCGGAACCGGCCGGAGGTGTCCGGGCCGCCGTGGATCGGCTCGCGCAGGCGGTGCTCTCCGTGGACCGGCAGGGCAGGATCCGCTTCGCGAACGCGGCCGCCGCGACGCTGCTCGGTATCGGCGAGGCCCGGCTGCTGGGGCAGGTGCTGTGGGAGGCGGCGCCCTGGCTCGGCAACCGCGCCCACGAGGACCACTTCCGGGCCGTCTTCCTCTCCGGCGTGGCGGCGCACTTCCCGGTCCGGCGCGGCCGGCACCGGCCCCGTGAGTGGCTGTCGGTGGACCTGTATCCCGGTTCCGACGGGCTGACCGTGCTGATCGGCTCCGCCGAGCAGCCCGAATACGCTCCGGAGTCCGTCGCCCAGCCGGGTACGGGACTCGGCTCGGTGGCCGACCGGGCCTCGGCCCTGTACCGGCCGGTGGCCCTCGCGATCGCGCTGACGGAGGCGGTGACGGCCCGCCAGGTGTCTGCGGTGGTCACCGAGGAGCTGCTGCCGGCCTTCGGCGGCCGCCAGCTGGCGATCTACATGCTCGACGAGCGGCACCTGTACCTCGCCTGGGAGACGGGGTTCCCGCGGGGCTTCCTCGACAAGTTCGACGGTGTCTCGCTCGACACGGAGCTGCCCGGCGTGCAGACCCTGACCTCGGGTCGGCCGCTGTTCTTCGAGTCGATGGAGAAGCTGGCCGCCGCCTACCCGGGGATCTCGCTGGACGCGCACGTCGGCGCCCGCGCCTTCCTGCCCCTGATCGCCTCCGGCAGGCCCGTGGGCTCCTGCATCCTCGGCTTCGACGCTCCGCGCGGCTTCAGCCCGGAGGAGCGTACGGTGCTGACCGCGCTGGCCGGGCTGATCGCGCAGGCCCTGGAGCGGGCGAAGCGGTACGACAACGAGGCGGCGCGCGCCCGGGGACTCCAATCGGCCCTGCTGCCGCACCGGCTGCCGGTGCGCGAGCACGTGGACACGGTGGCCCGCTACCTCCCGGGCACGGTCGGCATGGACGTCGGCGGCGACTGGTACGACGTCATCGAGACCGACGACGGGCTGCTGGCGCTGATCATCGGGGACGTCCAGGGCCACGGTGTGGCCGCCGCGGCGACCATGGGTCAACTGCGCAGCGCAGTAAGGGCCTTCGCGCTCAGCGGCAGCACCCCTCAGGAGGTGATGAGCGGCACCAACCGGCTGCTCATCGACCTGGACCCGGGCCAGTTCGCCAGCTGCTGCTACGTGTTGTTCGACCCGGTGTCGGGCGACGCGCGGGCCGTGCGGGCCGGGCACCCCCAGCCGTTGCTGCGCCACGCCGACGGCCGGACCGAGGTGCTCGACCTGGCGGGCGGGGTGGTGCTCGGCATCGACCCGGAGGCCACGTACCCGGTCACCGAACTGCGCCTCCCGCCGGGCTCGGTGTTCGCCCTGTACACGGACGGCCTGGTGGAGAAGCCCGGCACCGACATCGACGTCGGCGTGGAGCGGCTGCGCGCGGCGCTGGCCTCGGCCCGGCCGGCCCCGTTGACCGAGACCGCCGACCGGCTGATCGCGGAGGCGGGCGGGTCCACCGACCGGCCGGACGACATCGCCCTGTTGCTGGCGTCCCGCACGGGCGGGGACCCGTAGCAGTCGGGCGGCCTTGCCCGCTGTGGCACGGGCGTACGCGTCGCCGGCGAGCAGCGCGTCCGCGACCAGCGGGGCCGGCCTGTCGGGCGCCCTGCCGTGGTTCGGTCGACCCGGCCCCGCTCGCCGTCGCGGGCGGCACCCCGGACGGCGGCATCGGCACGAGCACGCCGACGGCACGTCGGCGGACTCCGGGCCCCGGATGGTGCCGGACACCCCCGATCAGGCGGGGTGGCCGGCATCCGGGACGGCGTCCGGCAAAGCGGAGGGAAATTCTTCGGCGGGTGAGCTGCGGTTCTCGTACCTGCCGCTCAGGCAGTCTTAACACCATCTTTACGCCGGAGTCGGTGCCCGGCGGGCCCCGAGACGATGGAATCCGCAGGCGAACAACTCTTGACCTGCGGATCTCGTGGGGATTGCATGTCGGCCCGGGAGCCACGGAACCACTTGCTCACCACCGCCTCGGAGGCGATACCGCTCCCGCGCTCATTTCCCCGCATCTGCCGATCGGAACACCGCACAGATGACTGACACGATCAGCGCACCACAGGCCCCCTCCCCCGCCACCGGGCCCGCCCCCCAGAAGCTCAAGCGTTCCATCGGCGTCGTCGGCGGCACCCTGCTGACGCTCTCGTGCGTGACGCCCGCCTCGACCCTCTTCGTCGTCGTGCCCGACCTGTTCGCCGGTCTCGGCACCTGGACGGCCCTGACCATCGCGATCGGCTCGCTGCTCTGCATCGGCGTCGCGTTCTGCTACTCCGAGCTCGGGACGCTCATCCCCAGCGCCGGCGGCGAGTACGCGATGGTCTCCACCCTGGCCGGCCGGCTCGCCGGATGGCTGGTGTTCGTGCTGTCCCTGCTGGTCGTGATGATCGTGCCGCCCGTGATCGCCATGGGCACGGCCGACTACCTCGCCCCGGTCGTCGACATCCCGGCGCCGGTCGCCGGTGGCGCCGTGATGCTGCTGGCCACCCTCGCCGGACTCCTCGACCTGCGGGCCAACGCCTGGATCACCGGTGTCTTCCTGGTGCTCGAAGTGATCGCCGCGGCGCTCGTCGCCGTGCTGGGCTTCGCGCACAGCGAGCGCGGCGCCGACGCGCTCGTGCACGGCACGGTCGTGGCCGAGGGCGGCGGCACCTCCACGGTCACCGCGATGATGGTCGTCTCCGGGCTCGCCATCGCCCTGTTCGTCACCCAGGGGTTCTCGACGGCCGTCTACCTCTCGGAGGAGCTGGAGAACCCGAAGCGCAACGTGGCGCGCACCGTGCTCCTCACGCTCGCCATCTCCACCGCCGTCATCCTGGTCCCGGTCATCGCCATCACCATGGGCGCCCCGGACCTGGAGGCGCTGGTCGCCGGTGACCTCGGCGGGATGGTGACCGCCTGGTCCAACTCCGCCGTCGGCACCTTCGTCAGCCTCTGCGTGGCCCTCGCCATCGTCAACGCGGGCATCGTCATGGTCATCCAGAACTCCCGCGTGCTGTTCGCCTCCGCCCGTGACCGTGCCTGGCCTATGCCGGTGAACGACGCACTGTCCAAGCTGGGCCGCTTCGGCTCCCCGTGGGTGGCCACCCTGATCGTCGGTGTCCCGGGTGCGGCGCTGTGCTTCGTCAACCTCGACACCCTGTACGGGGTCACCGGCGTCTCCGTGACCGGCATGTACCTGCTCGTCGCGATCGCCGCCCTGTTCAGCCGGCGCGGGACGCACGGCCAGGCGGCCGCCTGGCGGATGCCGCTGTGGCCGGCCGTACCGGTCGTGCTGATCGCCGTGTTCGCGTACATCCTGACCCAGCAGGAGACCCAGTACCTGCTGTGGACCGGCGGGATCACCGCCGTGGCCACGCTGTACTGGGCGCTGTACCTGCGCCCGCGTCAGGAAACCCGCTGGCTGGTCAGCATCCCGGAGGACGGTCAGGGCTCGGCCGACTAGTGCGGGCCGCCTGACCACCGTGGCCGCGCGTCCTCCTCCCCGAAGGAGGGTGCGCGGCCTCCGTGCGCGTGGAGCACGGCGAGCGGTCGCTCAGCCGGCGCCGCCCAGCGTGAGCGCGGTGTTCACCAGTCCGACGTGACTGAACGCCTGTGGGTAGTTGCCCAGTTGGCGTCCGGCGACGGGGTCGTACTCCTCGGCGAGCAGGCCCACGTCGTTGCGTACCGCCAGCAGTCGTTCGAACAGGGCCCGGGCCTCCTTCTCCCGACCCGTCATGTGCAGGGCGTCGGCCAGCCAGAACGAGCAGGCCAGAAAGGCCCCTTCGCCGCCGGGCAGTCCGTCGACGTTCGGGCCTTCGGTGCTGTAGCGGCGGACCAGCCCGCTGCTGCCGAGCTCCGCGCGCACGGCGTCCACCGTGCCGACGACGCGCGGATCGTCGGGCGGCAGGAAGCCGACCCTGGGGATGAGCAGGGTCGCCGCGTCGAGTTCGCTCGAACCGTAGTACTGGGTGAAGGTGCCGCGCTCGGCGTCGTATCCGTGCTCGCAGACGTCCTGGTGCACCGCTTTGCGCATGGCACGCCAGCGCTTCACGTCACCGTCGAGCGAGGGGTCCCCCTCCAGGGTCTTCACGGCCCGGTCGGCGGCGACCCAGGCCATCACCTTGGAGTGCACGAAGTGGCGGCGCGGTCCGCGCACCTCCCACAGCCCTTCGTCGGGTCGGTGCCAGTTGCGTTCGAGGAAGTCGAGGAGTGCGAGCTGGATGCGCCAGGCGTGGTGCTCGGAGGGCAGTCCGGAGGACCTGGCCAGGTGCAGGGAGTCGATGACCTCCCCGTAGACGTCCAGCTGGAGCTGCTCGACGGCCGCGTTTCCGACGCGGACGGGCACGGAGTCGGCGTAGCCCCGCAGCCACGGCAGCTCGCTCTCGGGGATTCGGCGCTCGCCTCCGAGTCCGTACATGATCTGGAGGTCGGCGGGATCGCCCGCGACCGCGCGCAGCAGCCACGCGCGCCAGGCGCGGGCCTCGTCGAGGAAACCGGTGGCGATGAGCGAGTCGAGGGTGAGGGTGGAGTCCCGCAGCCAGCAGAAGCGGTAGTCCCAGTTGCGGACCCCGCCGATCTCCTCGGGCAGGGAGGTCGTGGCCGCGGCGGCGATGCCGCCGGTCGGGGCGTAGGTGAGGGCCTTGAGGGTGATCAGGGAACGGGTGACCGCTTCCCGGTAGGGGCCCTCGTAACGGCACTGGGAGGTCCACTCCCGCCAGTCGGCGAGGCTCTGCTCCAGGGAGGCGAACGGGTCGAGGGGCTCGGGGCGCGGCTGGTGCGAGGGATGCCAGGTGAGCACGAAGGCGACGCGCTGTCCGGCGGCGATGGGGAACTGGGAGCGGGTGCTGTTCTCCTCGCCCCAGGTGCGGACCGGGGGTTCGCTGCGGAACCAGGCGGAGTCCGGCCCTGCGACGGCGACGCGGTCGCCGTCGCCGTCGCTGCGGCGGACCCAGGGCACGATGTGGCCGTAGTCGAACCGCAGGCGCAGGGTGCTGCCCATCCTGACCCGGCCGGAGATCCCCTCGACGATGCGGATCACATCGGGGGCGACGTCGCGCTGCGGCATGAAGTCGATGACCTTGACGGTGCCGGTGTCCGTCTCCCAGTACGACTCCAGGATCAGCGAGCCGTCCACGTAGGCCCTGCGGGTGCACCGCTCGCCCTGGACGGCGGCGAGGGGGGCGATGCGCCAGTGGCCGTTGTCCTCGTCGCCGAGGAGTTTGGCGAAGCAGGCGGCGGAGTCGAAGCGCGGCAGGCACAGCCAGTCGATGGACCCGTCGCGACCGACCAGTGCGCTGGTCATCAGGTCGCCGATGAGTGCGTAGTCTTCGATGGGTTGTGTCATTTGTGCGCTCTTCCCCCAAATGCCCAGGGTCAATCAGGACGGACCCCGATCGGAGCGTGCCCGGGCGGCCGGGGCTCAGTTCGCACGCCGGAGCATCGCGAGCCGGCTCGCCGTGCGGTCCAGGTCGCGGGTCGGGGTTTGGCCGCCGGGGAGGGAGGTCAGCGGGTCGGAGCCGATGAGGACCAGCCTGACGTCCCGGTCACAGGCGACGTCCACGAGGTTCGCGAACCGCTGACGTCCATCCGTGGAGGCCTCGGCCAGCGGGGGTACGCCGTCCAGGACCAGGGTGGCGAACCGTTCGGCGAGGGCCAGGTAGTCGGGCACCGCCGTCGCGGTCTCGCACAGCTCGTCGAAGCCGAACCACACGAGTTCGCCGCGCACCGCGCGAGCCGGCAGCATCCGCAGGTGGGCCTGGACGGTGGTGGACTCCGCGGGCGCCGGGACGGTGAGGCCCAGCGCCTCGAGAGCGGTGTCCCCCGGGGGTAGGCACAGGCCCGTCGCGAACCGGCGGCCGCCGGCCTCCGTCCGAGGCGCCGCGAGTCTGCGGAAGTCCACCGGACCGGTGACGTCAAGGACGTCCATCCGCTCCTCTATGAGCTTGATGGTCGGCTCGAACAAGTGGTGGTAGAGCGGGTCCGGCATCAGTCCGGCGGGCGGGTAGTTGGAGGTGGTGACCAGGGTGATGCGGCGGTCCAGCAGCGTGCGGAAGAGGCGCGCGATCAGCATCGCGTCACCCGCGTCGTGTGCGTGGAACTCGTCGAAGACCAGGACCCGGCTGTCCCCGATCAGCTCGTCGAGAGCGCTGTCGACAGCGCTCTGCCCGTCGTGGCGGGCGCCCGGCCTGGTCACTCCGTCGTGCAGCCGCCGGAAGAAGTCGTGGAAGTGCAGCCGGCGTTTGCGCCCGGCCGGCAGCCCTTCGTAGAAGGTGTCCACGAGCCAGCTCTTCCCCCGGCCCACCGGGCCCCAGACGTACAGGTCGCGGGGCGGCCTGGGGAACGTCCAGGCCGGCCTGGCGAGTTCGGCCGCCAGGCGGGCCAATCGCTCGACGGCGGCCTCCTGTGCCGGGGCGACTGAGAATCCGCTTCGCGCCGCGGCCTGGTGGAAATGGCGGCGCATGGCCTGGTCGTGCTTGGGCACCGGGCAGCTCATCCGTTCGTACGCTGGGTTTCGTCAGGGCATCGGCCGAAGGGTCAGGCGGGTTCGGGGGCCGCGGCCGCCGGCTCCAGGACGTCCACCGTCCCGCGGCCGCCGTCCACCCGGATCCTGTCCCCCGTCCGGATCCGCGTCGTGGCGTTGCCGCATCCGACCACCGCCGGAATGCCGAGCTCCCGCGCCACGATCGAGGCGTGCGAGAGGTTCGCGCCGACGTCCGTCACGATCGCCGCGATCCGCGTGAACAGCGGCGTCCATCCGATGTTCGTCACCGTGGTCACCAGGATCTCGCCCGGCCGGATGGCCTCGCCCTCCTCCACGGTGGCGACGACCCGGGCGATGCCCTCCACCACGCCGGCGGACGCGGGCGAGCCCGCGACCGTGTCCGCGGCCGGTGTCGTGTCCTTCGCGTCGAACAGGTCGGCCCGCCGGTTCGGGTCGGCAGCCCAGGTCGCCGGGTCGAACTCGCCCCGGATCAGGGTCGGGTAGGTGGGGAGCGCGCGGTAGCCCTCGTACGCGGCACGGCGGGCCGGCACCGCGGCGAGCGGGGCCCGGTCGCCGCCGAGCACGGCGAGGATCTCCTCGCGGGACAGGAAGAACAGCTCCTCCCCCGCCCCGCTGACCTCACCGGCACGCAGGACGAAGGTGCGCAGCAGCCAGAACACCCGGGCGACCTCGGTACGGGCGGCCTCCCGCAGGCGTGCCGAGGCCGCCCAGGTGTCCACCGCGGCGCGTATCCCCGTCACCCGCCGGGGGTGTTCGGCGGCCAGGCGGTCCCATGCCGCCGCGCGAGCGGTGGTCTGCCGTGCGATCCGTAGTGCCGCGTCCTCCTCGACCGTGCCGAGTGCGGCGAGCTGCCGGTCGATCCACTGCGGGTCCTCGGCGGGCCGCGGGAGCGACACCTCGAACTCGTGCGGGCCGCGGTGGCCGTACGTACGGGTGTAGGTGTCGCGGTCGGTCTCGCCGCGGGCGAGTCGTTCCAGGCCGAGCAGCGGTCCCATGCTGGCCAGTTGGCCGTCGTCGCCGAGGCCGGTGGTCATCAGGTCGGCGTCCTCTTCGCCCACCAGGGACTCCAGGGTGCCGCGTACCTTGACGAGGGAGTCGCCGCCTTGGCGGGTGGCGGCCTGGAGCATGTGGCAGCAGCGACGGAAGTACGGCGCCACCTCCGCCTCCCACAGGGCCGACAGGTCCCCCGCGGTCGCCGCGGCGGCGACGCGGGTCCGCAGTTCCTCGCAGCGAGCGGGCGCCTCCTCCAGGAACGCCGGCAGCTGCTTTCCGTTCGCGCGAATGCGGTTCATCACCGCGAACGCCTCGCCGATGGTGTCCCGCCAGACCCGCAGCCTGGATGCGGGCAGCAACGGAATGGCCATGCCGTCCGGAAGGCGCCCGAACACCAGCTCGTTGGCCCGGGCGAACTTCCGGCCCTGCCCGAACGCGGCCGCGAGGGTGGCCGTGACGCTGAGGTTCATGTAGAAGCGGCCGCCGATGTTCCCGTACATCGGGCGTCCTTCCAGGCTGGCCCCGACCATGACGTCGCCCATGAACGCCTTGACGAACGACCAGGTCGCGGGCGTCATCACGTCCGGGACGGCCTCGCCCAGGTTGGCGCTCGTCCACAGGGAGTCGGTGCCGGTGCTGTCGTTCCACACCTCGGGCCGGGGCGCCGCGACGGTGGTGATCGGGCGGGCCTGGAGGATGCGGAAGGAGCCCGCCTCGCGCGCCCACTCGACGTCGCGCGGCTCCCCGTACAGCTCCTCGATCGCGAGTCCGAGCCGGGCCAGTTCACCGGCCTCCGCGGAGCTGAGGACCGGGGCTTCGCGCAGGTCCGCGGGGACCGGCTGCTCCGTGGTGCCGGCGGCGGTCGGTACGGTCATCACCTCCTTCGCGGCGATGCGTTCCTCCACCACGGCCAGGTTCGCCCGGTCGACGATCAGGGTGTCCGGGGTGACCAGCCCGCTGACGACGGCTTCGCCCAGTCCCCAGGCCGCGTTGACCACGAGCCGGTCTGCACGCCCGCCGAGCGGGTCGACGGTGAACATCACCCCGGCGGCATCCGCGGCCACCAGCTCCTGCACCACCACGGCGAGCGAGACGTCCTCGTGCGCGATGCCCGCCCTGGCGCGGTACGCGAGGGCGCGGTCGGTCCACAGGGATGCCCAGCACCGTCGGACGGCTGCCAGCAGGGCGCTCTCGCCGGTGATGTTCAGGTACGTGTCCTGCTGGCCGGCGAAGGACAGGTCGGGCAGGTCCTCCGCCGTGGCCGACGACCGTACGGCGACCGTGCGCGCGCCGTCGCCGAGTTCCGCGTACGCCTTCGAGATGGCCTGCTCCAGGTCGGAAGGCAACGGCCCGTCCTCGAAGAACGCCCGGATGCGGGCGCCCGCGCCCGCGTCCGGATCGTCATCCGATCCGGACGCGGCGGTGAGCTCCGCACGGATGCGATCGGCCACGCCGGTCGAGGTGACGAACTCCTGGTACGCGGCGGTCGTCACATGGAAACCGCCCGGTACCGGCAGCCCTGCGCGCGCGAGCTCGGAGAGGGCCGCTCCCTTGCCGCCCGCCGTTTCCAGTGTCGCGGTCGCAGCGTCCAACGACAGCACATAGCCCATGCTCTGATCCCCCAACTCGGCTTCCGAGAAAGGACCATGATCGCATCGGGGCCGGCCGCACGAACAGGCCTGTTCGCTGAGCACGCAACGACGGGGCCGTGGGCGACGGTCCGGTCAGCGGACGCATACCGGGATGATCCGTGCACACGGCATCGACTCGGAAGCCGAATCTGAATCGGCTTCGACGTCGGGACCGGCCGCACTAGGCCCTGTCGTCAAATTCCCGTCTGCCCCGCGACGTCTGGCACGCACTCTCGCCGCACCGGGCGAAAGCCCAAGTACGTCCAGTACGAGGGCTTCCGC